>JAZRTO010000015.1:0-33786 GCA_045652065.1 Acutalibacteraceae bacterium | reverse complement strand
CCTCCTCAGGTCCCGAGCATGGATTTTTACAGGAAATCGGCAGAGTAAAGTACGATATAATTGATGATAACGAGTCCATTGATGCTTTCTTCAAGCTTTCCCGTCTTGAGGGTATTATTCCCGCAATTGAAAGCTCTCATGCGGTTGCTTACGGAATGAAGCTTGCAAAGACTATGGAGCACGGCTCTGTTCTTATCAATCTCTCAGGCAGAGGCGATAAGGATATGGACTATGTTCTTGAGAACTTCGGATTAAGGTAAAGGGCGCACAAATCACCGTCTTTGACGCACAAAAAATTATATATAACCTGCCACGCCTTTCAGTGGCAGGGATTTTTTTTGTTCTGCCACGAGGAAACAGGGTATAGTGCTCGGATTTTTGTCACCCTCGCAGTACCCTTGTACGGCTATCGGGTGACAAAAACCGCAAATACAGCAATTTCTGTCCCTTTACCGTGCTCTGACCGACTTTTGTGCAGACCTTGGTGGTTAGTTTGTGTTATGAAATATGAGTTTCAGTAAAGGTTTGATTCCGGAAATACGGCAATTTCTGTCCCTTTACCGAGCTCTGACCGACTTTTGTGCAGACCTTGATAGTTAGATTGTGTTTGGACTGATGTTTATGGTAAAGCCTTGCCACCGCAAAAAACAACAAATGCAAGCATTTTCAACCATTTTATTCATCTCTGACTGACTTCAGAGCAGACCTTGTTGGTTAGATTGTGTTCAGAAACACAAGGGGAGTGGTGCTGATTTTCGTTAATATAAAACATTTCAGGAAGCTACATCATTGTGGGGCGAGTTATTTTTCTCCGAGATCCGAATTCCGAATTCCGAATTCCGAATTTGCTTCATCCTTTATATTGACAACTTTTTCCTTATAGTGTATATTAATATTAAATATAATTTTAATGGGGGATTTTATTATGTTGTGGCCCTTAATCAGAATTTTTGTTTCAATGTTTTTGTCACTTGAAATGGTATTTTCGGGTATTTTTGCAGGTGTGCTTATTAAGCCTTACGATATGCCCGATGCTGAAACAGGTGAATATACTCAGTATGTTGATCCGTTTATCGGAACAGGCGGTACTCCCTGGACTGCAGGAATGCTCAGTCCCGCGGCTACCGTGCCCTTCGGAAGTGTCAGACTCGGACCCGATACATCCTTTATCGGCGGTGCTTACATCGTTAAGACAAACACCTCGGGATATTATTACGAGCACGGACACATCAAGGGCTTCAGTCACTCCCGTCTTTCGGGCACAGGTGCTGAGGATTATCAGATGTTCAGAGTAACTCCCGCTATAGGCAATAAGGATGCAGGTGTGCTTGCATACTCACATCTTTATGAAACTGCCGTTCCCGGTTATTACTCGGTGTATCTTCCTTCAATTGACTGCCTTGCAGAGTTTACTGCTGATGTTCACACAGGTGTTCACAGATATACCTTCGGAAATTCAGCTGATGCACGTCTTTTCATTGATGTTACAAGCACTGCAGGTAACTACAATGCTGCAAAGGGTGCTGTCAATGTTGATGAAAACGGTGTGATTACAGGCTCCGCTGAGCTCGGTGCTGCATTCTCATCCCGTTATGACGGACTTCCTGTTTATTTTGCAGCTGTTGCTGATAAAGAAATAAAGAGCTACGAGATTGTCGGCAGTGAAGATGATCTCGGTATTGATATCAACTTCGGTGATCTTGAAGGTCAGCCTCTTGAAATGAAGGTTGGTATCAGCTTTGTAAGTGTTGAAAACGCAAAGCTCAACCTTGAGACAGAAGCAGGCTCTGTTTCCTTTGATGATGTAAGAAAGAATGCTCTTGCAGATTGGGAAGAGGCTCTTTCCGTTATTGATATGGAATCTGTTGATGATGAAATCAAGACTGTATTCTATACTTCTCTTTATCATTCAATGATAATGCCCACAGACTTTACAGATGTAAACGGTCAGTACCTTGACTTCAACAAAGAGGTTGATGTGGCTGAGGGCTTTACCTACAGAACAGATATGTCTCTTTGGGATACAGTAAGAACTACACATTCTCTTTACACTCTTATTGCTCCCGAAATTCAGGAGGACTGTCTCAATTCACTTCTTGATATGGCAGAAAAGGGCGGTGCTCTTCCCCGTTGGCCTCAGGGCGCTGGCTATGCAGGCTCAATGCTTGGTGACCCTGCTAACATTATGATTACAGAAAGCTATCTCAAGGGCTTTGATTTTGATGTGGAGACTGCTTACGAATATATGAAGACGTCCTCCGAAAGCAAGCCCTCAAAGGTCGGAAGAGATTATGTTGATCTTTACAATCAGTACGGTTATGTTCCCGATGATCTTGCTCCTGCAGATGAATCTGTATCAAGAACTATTGAATATTCCTGGGAAGACGGTGCAATTGCTACTCTTGCAGAAGCACTCGGTTATGAAGAGGATGCTGCTAAGTACTACGAGAAATCTATGTATTATAAGAACACCTTCAATCCCGAGACAAAATATTTCCAGGCAAGAAATTCCGACGGCTCTTATGTATGGAACTTCAGTCCCTATATCACAACCTTCTACGACGCGGTTATGATAAAGAAGTTTGCTGATTGCTACTGCGAAGGCAGTGCAAGACAGTGGCGCTGGAATGCTCTTCAGGATATTGACGGTATGATTGAGCTCTTCGGTGGCGAGGAATACTTTGTAAGCGAGCTCGAGGACTTTATGAAGGATGCTTCTGTTAACCGTGCAGCAATTGACCCCGGACACGGCTTCTGGGTAGGAAATCAGCACGATATTCATACTCCTTACCTCTTCAGCAATGCAGGTCGCGCTGACCTTACACAGAAATGGGTGCGCTGGACACTGGAAAACCGCTTCAGCTCAGACGTAAACGGTCTTGACGGTAATGATGACGGCGGAACACTCAGCTCCTGGTATGTATTCTCTGCTCTCGGCTTTTATCCTCTTGCAGGTACAGACAAGTACTGGATCGGCTCTCCCAATGTTGATTCTGCAGTTATAAACCTCGGTAACGGTAATACACTCGAAATTGAAGCTGTCAATCAGAGTGCGGATAATGTATATGTTGAATCTGTAACACTTAACGGTGTTGAGCTTAGCGGTACCTATGTAACTCACGAGCAGTTAATGAACGGCGGAAAGCTTACATTCAATATGAGCAATACAGCAAAATAAGTATATAAAATCAAGGCACAAGACTACAGCTTAAGTAGTTTTGTGCCTTTTGTTTTTTTTGTTCAATTTTGTGCTTGTTGTTTTTCCATTTTCCGCCAGCTGATAAAGCAATAAATATCATTTATAAGAAAAACCGAAAAGCATATTACAACCGAAATATAAGAGATGTCGCTGAAGGTTGCATAAATCCATAATATAATCAGCACGGCATCATTCAAAGCATAAAGAACTGACAAATATGGATTTCTTCTGAATGTAAGATATGCTGCAGCAAAGCTGGTTGCAACGGATAGAGTGCTAACAAGCAGATTTGCAGTACCGAGTTTTTTGAGAATAAAATAAAATGCGACTGTGACAAAGCAGGTAAGAAACACAAGAAATGTAATTTCTTTTCCCGAAATTCTGCTGACTTCTACCTGACTTTTATTGCCTTTATAAGGATGCTTCAACCAAGAAACGAGAGAAAATACTGCCATGGGAAGTGTCATACAGAAATAAGTTATCATTTCGCCGTAATACGAGAAGGAATATGAAATTATTGTATAAATGACACTGAAAATTATCATAAGCACCTGACCGAAGGGATTTCCCTTTGCGCAGAAAATAAGGGAAGTGACTCCTGTCAGCGAAGCGATGAGTGAAAGAGGACTGTCCTGTGGAAATACAAAAAAAGAAATTGTTATAACGGCTACAGAAATGCTCCATATGAGCAGTTCTGTTTTTGTGAAGTAGGAAGTGATTTTTCTTATCATTTATTCCTCCGTAAGCTGCAGTTTTTTACGGTTTGTTTTTGATACAGCAATTTCATTTGCAATAAATACGCCTGCGCAGACAATAAGAAGCACAAAGGGTGTTATTGAAAAGGTAATACCTGTTGCTGCAAAGCCGTAGATAAGCTGAATAAAAAAGCCGATTCCGTAGGCTGCGCCCATGTGATAGCCCGTAAGGTCGGCAGAATATTTCTTTCCGAAGCGGTCGGGGACCGTGTGGAGAATGGTTGGGAATATGGGACCGAAGCCGATACCTATAAGAAGAAAACCTATAAGAGATATCTTCCCCAGGGGCAGGGCAAACACAACTATTCCGAGAAATGCTGCAATAATGGAGTATTTTATAAGAGTTTTGTCTGAAATTTTTATGGATATGAAGCCTGCTATTATTCTTCCGACCATTATTCCGCAATAGTAAAGGGACACCCATTTAGCTGCTTCTTCGGGCGGAAGAGCGTAAACGTTCACGGCGAAGGTGGCACCCCATGTGCCCAGAGTAAACTCCATACCGCAGTAAAGTCCCATAGAAAGAATTGAGGGAATGACACCTCTTATTCTAAGTAAATCAAGTAGCTTTGCACTTCCCGTTTCCTCGCCAGTATCATCGGGAGCAGCGGCTTTTTCAATTTTTTCCCATTTTTTAAGTGATAATACAATAACAGAGGTAATAAGAATCTGTAATATTGCCACGACTCTGTAGCCGTTTCTCCAGGATCCGGGCGCATCAGATAAAAATACCGACATTATAAGTGGGCTGACTGTAACTCCCAGTCCCCAGCAGCAATGAAGCCAGTTCATGTGCCGGGCTTCGTAGTGCAGAGAAATGAAATTATTAAGTCCCGTATCAATGGCACCTGCACCGTAGCCGAGAATAACCGAAAAAATCATCATAACAACAATGTTCGGAGATATGCTGATACCCATAAGAGCTACAGCCGTTAAAAGTGTTGAAAACAAGGTAACCTTTGCAGTTCCGAATTTTCTTAAAAGCTTTCCTGCAACAAAGCTTACACCGCCTGTACACAGGGCGGTTATAATGCTGTAATAGGAGGCAAAATTTTCACTGATGCCGAAATCCTCATGCACCACGGGCCAGCTGACACCGAAAAGTGAGTCGGGAAGTCCCAGGGATACGAAAACTATATAAATTACAATAAGTAAAGCAGTCATTATTTTTTTTCTCCTGTTTTATTGTGTTCATCGGTAGAGTTTAACATAAAAAGGGAGTATTTACAAGTAAATATTGACCCTTGGGAAAATCTTGGTATAATTAGTCTTAAAGAGGTGTATTTATGAACGACCTGAGTACTTTATTTCTGAATATAAATGATGCAGATTGCGTTGTTCTCGGTAAGGATAGAATATATGATGTAAAGCCGGAGGATTCCTTTAATTTAACAGGGTATTTCTGCTCGAATTCCGCTAAAAAGGATGAGAACCCCGACGGAGTCCGTTATACGGCAATTTACCTTAAAAATAAGAAGAATATCACTATAGACGGAAACGGCGCCGTGATAATGGTGCACGGAAAGATGACTCCCGTGCTTTTTTACGGCTGCGAAAACGTAGTTATTAAAAATCTGGTAATTGACTATGCCGTGCCTACAATGACCGAGTTTAGCGTGCTTGAAAGTGCGGGTGGTAAAATTAAAATACGAATCAATCCCGAGAGTATTTATAAGGTTGAAAATAATGTACTTTACTGGCTCGGAGAAAACGGCGATGACGGCAAGCCTTATTGGGAAGGTGCCTGCAATGTCCAGAAAAGATATTTTAAGGTTTTTAATCCCGAAAATGAAACGTCAAGGGACTTCAATCGTGATAATCTTACATTTTCTGAGCTTTATGATATGGGAAACGGTATAGTTGAGGGAACTCTCGTAAACCCTGAAACCGAAATTCACAAGGGTGAAATTTTTCAGACAAGAAGCATTGTCCGCGACCAGGTCGGCAGCATGTTTGAAAGATGCAAAAATCTGACCTTCCTGAATTTAAGGGTAAAATTTATGCACGGTCTCGGTATGGTGAATCAGTTTTCGGAGAACATTACCTTCAGAAATTGTGATTTCACTCCGAAAGAGGGGCGGACTATTGCAAGTACCGCAGATTTTTTTCAGTTTTCAGGCTGTAAGGGAAAAATTATCATAGAAAACTGCAAAGCCCGCGGTGCCCAGGATGACTATATCAATGTTCACGGCACACATCTGAGAATAATTGAGTGTGACAGAAATAAAAATTCAATGCTTGTCCGTTTTATGCATCCCGAAACCTGGGGATTTCAGGCTTTTGAAGCAGGGGACAGTATAGAATTTATCCGTTGGGATACACTTGCCCCTTATTGCAAAGCCAATGTCACCGCATACGAAAAGCTGAATGATACGGATATCAGGGTCTTTGCTGATTTTATTCCCGATGATGTAATTGAGGGTAAGGATGTTCTTGAAAATGTCACATATACCCCTGATTTATATGTGAGAAACTGCAGCTTCGGTCCTACCTCAGGCAGGGGGATTCTCTGTACCACAAGGGGCGAGGTTATAATTGAGAATAATCGCTTTTATAAGCTGTGGGGACCTGCGCTTTTAATTGAGGATGACTGTAATTTCTGGTTTGAATCGGGACTTACAAAGCATATTACCTTCCGCAACAATGATGTTGTTTGCTGTAATTTTGCAAATAACAAGGAAGGCGCTCCCGTTATTCAGTTTACTCCTAAAATTATGGATGAGACCTTCGAGGGTTTTGTTCATGAGAGGCTTACTGTAAAGGGTAATAATTTTCTGGAGCCTCTTTACGGCAAGCACACATTCTGTCTCGAGTATCTGAAAACAGCTGAAATTACTGAAAATTATTTCGATGCTCCCTTTGAAATAATAAGTAAAAATCTCGGTGAAATTATAGAAAAAGACAATATTAAAGGGTGAAGCTATGAAAAATAATTGGGTTCAGATATGGGGACAGTCACACTCATGTCTTTCACATTTTTATTATCCCTCGTGCAGTAAAACCTTCCGTTTTGTTATAAATTCCGCACTTTCCGGCACAGCTATCAGACTGAGGCTTTCCAATGAATATTCGGAAAATGATGTGGAAATAGGGAATATTACTCTTTCAAAATGCGATAACAAGGGAAGGCTTTCGGGAGACATAAAAACAGTTACCTTGAATTCACAGACCTCATTTACCCTTAAAAAGGGTGAGCGACTGCTTTGTGATGAATGTGAAATTGATGTTTCGGAAGAAGATTTTATTGCGGTCAGCATTTATGTGGAAAAAGGCGACCTCAGAAGCGGAAATCTTCTGAATAATGTAAATCTCATAACCGCAAAAGGCAATGTGTCAAGGGAAAGATATATTGAAAACGAAAGAAGAAAAAGAGATAAGGTAATTGAAATTGCAGGGAAGGTATTTAATCTCTGTTTGCATAAGCCTTTGCCGCTTATAGAGTCTGTTGAAATAAAAAATCATACGGGTGCATCGGCAATTACCGTTTTTGGTGATTCTCTTTGTCAGCAGGGCTTCTGGACAAAAAGATTTGAAGAAAGAATACGGGAGGCTTTCCCCGGAAGATATTCAGTAATCAATAAATCAATTATGGGAAACCGCATACTAAGGGATTTCAGTCCCCGTTTTCCTTGCAGAGGACTTTTCGGGATGTCTGCAAGTAACCGTCTCAAGAGGGATGTGCTTGATTTTTCTGATACAGAATTTGTCATTTTTTCAGTGGGTACCAATGATTTTATACAGCCGGGAACCATTGCCGCGCCTGCCTCTGAAACAGCAAGCGCCCAAGAGGTGTTTACATGTGTTATGGGAATTGCAGAAAAAATTATGCAAAGCGGTAAAAGGGTAGTTGTATTCAATGCCCCGATGTTTGGTGAATGTATAGATTCAAGACCTCATAAGATAGTGCGGGTGAAGGAATATAACAGACTTCTTAAGGAAAATGAGAGCCGATTCCTGTACCTGTTTGACCAGGCTCAGGTTGTTGTAAATACCGAAAAGCCTGATTGTACAAAGAAGGAGTATCTGGGTAAGGATAAGCTTCATTACAACGAAGCCGGTGGCAGAAGGGTAGCTGACAGTATAAATCTTTCTGTTTTTGAATAAAAATAAGGGATGTAAAAAGCAATGAGTTTTTTACATCTCTTTTTTTTGTTGTTTAGTTTGCATTTAGTTAGCTGCGAAAATAAAAATCCCGGAAAGCCCTTAATATCGGGCTTCCGGGGATTATAGGTCTTATTCCCACTCGATTGTGCCGGTGGGCTTGGGGGTGATGTCGTAGAGGACGCGGTTGATGCCTTCGACCTCTGCGGTGATGCGAGCGGTGATTTTGTGAAGAACTGCGTAGGGAATTTCTTCAATTGTTGCGGTCATTGCATCTGTGGTGTTTACAGCACGGATGATTGCGGGCCAGCCTTCGTAGCGGCTGTCATCCTTAACGCCTACACTCTTCATATCGGGAACAACAACGAAATACTGCCATACCTTTTCGGCAAGACCGTTAAGGTCAAATTCTTCACGGAGAATTGCATCTGCTTCTCTGAGGGCATGAAGTCTGTCTCTTGTGATAGCACCGAGGCATCTTCCGCCGAGTCCGGGACCGGGGAAGGGCTGACGGTAAACCATTGCGTGGGGAAGACCGAGAGCTTCACCGACAACTCTTACTTCATCCTTGAAGAGGAGCTTGATGGGTTCAACAAGCTGCATTTCCATATCTTCGGGGAGCCCGCCTACGTTGTGGTGGGATTTAACAGCCTTTTTGCCTTCTGCCTGCTTGATGCTTTCAAGAATGTCGGGATAGATTGTACCCTGAGCAAGGAAGGAAATACCGTCAAGCTTTGCAGCCTCTTCATCAAATACGTTGATGAATTCTGCGCCGATTATTTTACGCTTGCTTTCGGGATCGGAAACATTTTCAAGGAGACCGAGGAAGCGGTCGGTAGCATCTACGTAAACAAGGTTTGCATCAAGTCCGTTTCTGAAAACCTCAATAACATTTTCGCTTTCGCCTTTGCGCATAAGTCCGTGGTTAACGTGCACACAAACAAGCTGCTTGCCGATAGCCTTTATAAGAAGTGCCGCAACAACGGATGAGTCAACACCGCCTGAAAGTGCAAGAAGAACCTTTTTATCGCCAACCTGCTCTCTTACAGCCTTTACCTGCTCGTCAATAAATGCGAGAGCAAGCTCTTTGGTGGTGATGCGTTCCATTGTGTCGGGTCTTTTGTTTGAATCCATAAATATAATCCTCCTTAATTAACAATTAATATCCGAAAAACGGGTAACACAATCAGTCACCCGTCTGCAGTTTTTTAGTTTGTATAGTTGTCGAAATATCCCTGTACGAGAACAACGGGAGTACCCTTGTCGCCTGAGCCGCTTGTAAGGTCGCAGAGTGAGCCTATAAGGTCGGTAAGCTGGCGGGGAGTAGTACCCTGTGAAGCCATATTACCCACAAGGTTGTCACCCTTTGACTTGATTGATTCGGAAATGGCTGCCTTGAGCTCTTCACCTGAAAGATCCTTGAAGTCATTGTCTGCAAGGTACTTGAGCTTCAGCTCGTTGGGTGTACCGATAAGACCGTCTGTGAAGGCAGGGGAAACAACGGGGTCTGCAAGCTCCCAGATTTTGCCCTGAGGATCCTTGAATGCACCGTCGCCGTAAACCATAACCTCAACGTGCTTGCCTGTTGCTTCGAGAATTCTCTGCTGAATGTCAAGTACAAGGGGCTTGCACTCTCTGGGGAAAAGCTTGATTGTGTCTTCTGTTGACTTGTTTGAGCCGAGAAGACCGTATTTTTCGTTACAACCGCCCTTTGAACCGGGGGTAGTAAGAATATCGTCAAGACCGCATACTGCCTTTGCGCCTGCAGCCTTCAGTATTCTCTTGGTGCGTGCACGGGTGTGAATGTCGCAGGTAAGAACGCAGTCTGTGTAGTCAAGAATTGCCTTTGCCTGATTTGCGAAGATGATTTCTACCTCAGCGCCTGCTTCCTTAACGATGGAAGCATAGTAATCAACATAGTCAACACCTGTGAAGGGGTGAAGATTTGAGCCGAAAAGCTCTCTGTATTTTTCGAGAGTCAGAACATCTGAATAGGGGTTAACGCCTGCTTCGTCAATCTTATCGAGGGAAACCAGCTCGTTGCCTACCTCATCAGAGGGGTATGAGAGCATAAGAACAACCTTCTTTGCACCCATTGCGATGCCCTTAAGGCAGATTGCAAAACGGTTTCTTGAAAGAATGGGGAAAATTACACCTACTGTTTCACCGCCAAGCTTTGCCTTTACGTCATTTGCAATATCCTCTACTGTAGCATAGTTTCCCTGAGCACGGGCAACTATTGACTCTGTAAGAGAAATAACGTCACGGTCGCGGAGTGTGAAGCCGTCACTTTCAGCAGCTGCAAGCACGCTGTCTGCAACAAGTTTCGCAAGGTCATCACCCTCACGGATGATGGGACAGCGGATACCTCTGGAAACAGTACCGACTAATCTGATGTTTTCCATAAATATATGTTCCTTTCGTATGGCCTCGAAGGGCACCGGATTTACTGAAAAAAATAATACACTATATTTTATCGCATTATATGGGCGAAATCAATATAATAATGAAAAAATGTGTAAAAAAAATAAATAATTCAATTGCACGGCAGAAATTTTCCGTCCAATTGAATACGGTTTATTGTAAAACTTTTTATAATATTTTGTCAATAACATTTTTACAGAAAGTGAAGAAAAAATTGTTAAATTTTTTGTGCGAGAAAAACAAAAAGCACAATATGTAGTGTTTTGTAAATTTGAAATTGATATTGATTTATTTTTTTTACGGTGTTATACTTGTGCAAAAAAGTAAAGGAGATTTTATTATGGAATATATCAGCACAGAAAAAGCACCTAAGGCAATAGGACCATATTCTCAGGCAGTGAAGGTCGGTAATATTCTTTTTACATCCGGTCAGATACCCCTTGATCCTGAAAGCGGGGAAATTGCGGGAACGGAAATTGAAGAACAGACAGTAAGAATCTGTGAAAATCTGAAGGCTGTTCTTGAAGCAGCAGGAGCGGATTTTACAAATGTGGTAAAAACAACATGCTTTCTCAGCGATATGGCAGATTTCGGAAAATTCAATGAGATTTATTCGAGATATTTTGTTTCAAAGCCTGCAAGAAGCTGTGTTGCGGTAAAGACATTACCTAAAAATGTTCTTGCGGAAATTGAGGTTATAGCAGAAATAATCGTTTGACGGAAAATGTTCATATTTTGTCCGTATGCGCCGATTATCCGCAGATAAACGGATGCAGACGGGGGAAATATGGGCATTTAACGGAAATATATTATATCTGCCTTTCGTGTGTGAAAAAACTAACTTAATAAGGTCTGCACACTGTTAAGACAACTCTCGTGAAAAGTGGCAGAAATTTGCAGATTTATGTTTTTTTGCGGTGGCAAGGTGTACGATTGTACTCCGAACCGCAAAAAAAAAACAAGCACATTAGAAAGTTTATTTTACAGAAAATGATAAGGAAAGAACCAATGGTGACAACGGCTCTTTCCTTATTTTTATTTGTGCGTTAAAGATGCATATTTATGACATTTTTCACTCTGCTGCAGTCGGGAAGGACAAAGTTACTTTGAACAGATCACCGTCGATAATGATTGAGAGCTTGCCGCCGAGAATTTCCGTAAGGGAGTTTGCAATTGAAAGTCCCAGTCCCGAGCCCTCGGTGTTTCGGGAGGAATCTCCTCTTACAAAGCGTTCTGTCAGGTTTTCCGGTGTGATATTAAGCTTATTACGTGAAATGTTTCTGAAGGAAATGAAGGCTCTGCCGTTGTTTTCCCAGAGTGTGAGATACACACGGGTGCCGGGCATTGAGTATTTGCAGATGTTATTCATAAGATTATCAATAACTCTCCATAAGAGCCTTCCGTCTGTTGAGATACATATCTCCTCATCGGGGATTTCCTGTACAAGGGTCAGCTGCTTTGCCTCAAGCTTTTCAATATATTCTCCGTTTGTCTGCAGAAGAATAACATTGAGTGCCGTGTTTTCACAGTTTACCTCAACATTGCCCGTTGCCGCTTTAGAGGCTTCAACAATATCAATTGTAAGTTTTTTCAGCCGCTGTGACTGACGGTCGATAACCTCAATATATTCCTTTGCCTTTTCATCCTTAACATCAGTTTTTTTGAGTAAATCAATGTAGTTTACAATAGATGTAAGGGGAGTTTTCAGGTCGTGGGAAACATTGGTGATAAGCTCTGTTTTAAGGCTTTCGCTTTTAAGTCTTTCTTCTACAGCCTTGTTTACACCGTCGTTTATGTTATTGAGGTATTCGGCGTGTCTGCCGAAGGGACCGAAAAGCATGGATGTCGAGATTCTGTAGGATGTGTCGCCCTTTGAGATTGCCCGTGCACCGTTATGAAGGGCTGCAAGAATCACAAGAATGAAAATAATAAAGGGTGCCAGAGTGATTCGTGCAATAAAGGTAATGAATGCGGCTTCGTTATTATTGAAAATAAGGTATGTGAGAATTTCAAAGAAAGAAATTATAACAAAGGCGCAGAGTATTATGCCGATTGTCAGCTTTGAGCCTGTGGCTTCATCTGTAACTGCCGCAGCGTGCTTTACTGCACGGTAAATTTTGTTTATGAGAGTGTTTTGTTTCAGTGTTTTTGTTCGTATACGGACCGGGATAGTATAAGTAAGGCTGATTATCAACACCGCCCAACCCATAAAGCCGAAGAAATTAAAAAGGGCATCTCCCGTGTCAATAAGTGCGAAGCAGCCTAAAGCACCGAGAACAGACAGGAAAAGGTATAAATCAAAGGGAATTGCGTGAAGACCGCCGGCTTTCGGTTTATCACGCTTGGGAACATAGCCCGATGACCAGAAGATGAAAACAAGAGAAATGATGAGTGCGATAAAATCAATAACCGTAACGGAAATTATGTGGTTTTTATAAAGCATTGCTAAGTCTACAAACTTTTCAGCATAATAGTAAACATCCTTTATGCCGTCGCTGTGACAGGGTACGGTTACCTGCACCTTTATCTGTGTGTATTCCTTCTGATGCATATCGAAGGTAAGGGCGCTTTCATCGGAATGAAGAGCTGCAAGGGAAATATGCTTGAGCCTTGACATGAATTGTGCGAAGCTGAATGTTCCGTTGTAGGAGTAGTTGAGGGTTATCTCTTTACCGCCTGTGAGTACCGTTGAGGTAAAGCTTTTTGTGGGAATTTTTGTGTCGAGAGGATTGTAAAGAGCCCGGACATCATAGGGATCGTTTTCATCCTCACCGTGATATTCTACATAAAAATCATCCTGAACTACGGTAATTTCCGTAATGTCAACGGGAAAGCTCCGTACATAGTTTTTGGCGAAGATGACAATTTCATTGTTGAGTTCACCTGTATACTTATATATAAGGGTTGTTGTATTTCCCGAATATTCGTTTGATATGCTATAGGTGGTTTCGAGATATTCGGTTATGTCAGGTTCTGTAATCGGAGTGATGCTCGGGGCTTTTTTTAGGGTAGTTGTTTCCGTGTCGGTAACGGTTGACATCTGCTCCTTTGTGACATTCTCATATTTCGTTACCTCATCCTCATAAGGTGCTGAGGTTTCGGGGAGGGCAGATGTAAGAATTTCAGCCACATCGCTGTCGCCGATGCCGTAATAGCCGTCATTATACCATGAGTTATCCCAGCCGAAGAGAGAGCTGAACTGCAGAACATCATTTGAAAAAACAGGCTCATTGTCATTTTTAAGAATGAGATTACCGAAATCATCTGTGATTTCAAAGCTTATGTTGGAGTTTTTACTATCATATTTTTCCTTATATAAATCAAGCTCCGAAAGGTTGTAATTGCGGTAGTCCTCGGCATTGGAATGGTATGTTTCGGCTGTTTTCAGATACCGCATAAGATCCGATGCGGTGAATTCGTAAATATAGGAATATACCTTCTGCTGCAGCTGCTGACGGGAGGCATAGTAGAGATTTTCTTCCATAAGAATATAGGTTCCCACAATGTTTCCCACAATTGCAGCACAGAGGATGATTATAAGGATTCCTGCAATGAATTTTGCAAAACGGGAGCGTCTGAGCTTATACATAAAATCACCTCAGATTTTCGTCTATTTTGTAGCCCTGACCCCATACTACCTTTATGTAACGGGGCTGGTTGGGATTTATTTCAATTTTTTCACGGAGATGTCTTATGTGGACTGCAACGGTGGCATCTGCACCGAAGGGCTCATCCTTCCATACGTGGCGGTAGATGTCGGCAGGGGAGTATACCTTTCCGGGAGTGAGCGCAAGAAGCTTTAATATCTCATATTCCTTTGGGGTAAGACTTACCTCCTTGCCGTCAACAAAAACTGATTTGCCGTTATCATCTATTGTAATACCTGCAACCACAATGTGCTGGGGAGAGGTACTGCCGCCAAGACGGGTGAAGCGCCTTATCTGTGAGCGCACACGAGCCAGAACCTCAACGGGATTGAAGGGCTTTGTAATGTAATCGTCAGCACCTAAATTAAGACCTAATACAATGTCATTGTCTTCACTTTTTGCGGTGGTGAAAATAACGGGAGTATTGTATTTTTCCCTTATCTTCATCAGAGCAGTGAGCCCGTCCATATCGGGCATCATAATGTCCATAAGCACAAGGTGGACTTCGTTGCTTTCTATTATATCAATTGCTTCTCTGCCGTTAAATGCAGTAAGCACATTGTAGCCGTCAGATGTAAGATAGATTTTTAGAGCGGAAACTATATCCTTTTCGTCATCGCAGACAAGTACAGTATACATAATAAACCTCGCTTTCTCTTTGTTGCATTAATTATGACACAAAGATTATTAATAAACAACTGTACTAATCCTTAAGATTTTCTTAAGATCAGCTTTTTATAATTCTGCCGTTTACTGCAACGAAGGATACATTTATGTCTTCATCAAAGAGGATTATATCTTCATCGAAGTCTTTTTCAATCTTTCCCTTAGTTTTGTCGCAGCCGATGACTGAAAGGGGAGTAAGGCTTGCCATTTTTACTGCATCTGTAAGGGGGATTCCTGCTCCCTTAACCATATTTCTTACAAGCACATTGCTTGTTGCAACACTTCCTGCAAGACAGGAGCGGTCAGAAAGCTTCATTACATTATCCTCATATAAAACCTCAAGTCCGTTTTCCTGCATAATAACGGTACCTTCATCCATATCGAGAGCAGAATATTCCAGTCCGTCGGTAATTGCATACGCTTTATTGGCACCCTTTGCCTTGTAAATGAGCTTTAATACACCGTAGGGGAGATGTCTTAAATCGGCAATGAACTGTGTAGTGTAGCCGTCAAGGGAAAGTCCTGCTTCTACAACACCTGCGTGACGGAAAATGCCGATTTTTCTCATACCGGAGCAAGCGGAATAGATATGTGTGACATCGGAGAAGCCGTGAGAAAGTGCCTCTTCTGTATTGGAATAATCCCCGTCAGAGTGTGCAACGGAAGCCACAATGCCTCTCTTTTTTGCTTCCTCGCCTACAATGAAGCCGTTTTCAATTTCAGGGGCGGCACCGATGATTTTAATGATATCCGAGCTGTCAAGAAGCTCACTTACATTTTCTTTTGTGGGAGTGAGGATGTTTTCGGGGCTCTGAGCGCCCTTCATCTTCATTGAAATGAAGGGACCTTCCAGGTGAACACCTAAAATGTTTGAGTCCTTGCACATACCCATTGCCGTTTCAATGTTTTTAATAACATTTTTAAGCTGAGCGATGGGGGCTGCCAGGGTAGTGGGAAGAATGGATGTAGTGCCGCGAAGTGCGTGGGCGGTACACATTTTTACTATATCCTCGGGAGTGCCCATTGCGGAATATCCGCCGCCGCCGTGGACGTGGATATCTGCAAAGCCCGGGGAAAGGTATCTTCCCTTACAGTCGATAATTTCGCAATCGTCATTTTTAGGAATTACGGAAGTGATATCAACAATTTTTCCGTTTTCGCAGACAACGGCCTTGTCTTCAATTATTGTGTCGGGTGTGATTATTTTTGCATTTATGTAGTATCTCATAATATTGCCTCACAATCTGTGTTTATTGTAAACTATTTTATCAAAATTGTGAGGAAATTTCAATAAAAATATAAATTTGCTATGGAAATATCTGTTTCATTGTGATAGAATGTATCCGTATAATGCTTTAAAGGAAGGTTATTTTTATGAGCGATGTAAAAAAAGTGCGCATAGGCGCTGTTGGTATCAGCGGCAGAGGCTCGAGTATGCTGGAGCTTTTACTTGCTGTTCCCGGGGTTGTTTGTCCCTGCGTATGCGATAAATATGAGGACAGAGCCGAAAGAGGACTGGAAATTGTAAAAAATTCCGAGAACTATGACGGTTATCAGGTTAACTCCTATCTTGATTATGAAGAGATGCTGGAAAAAGAAGAGCTTGATGCGCTTGTTGTTTTCACAACCTGGATTACCCATTCAAAGATTGCAATTGCAGGTATGAATCACGGACTTAATGTTGCAATGGAGGTAGGCGGTGCCGCTTCAATTGAAGAATGCTGGGAATTAGTAAGAACCAGCGAAAGAACAGGCAAGTTCTGTATGCTTCTTGAAAACTGCTGCTACGACAGAAACGAAATGGCAGTATTTAATATGGTGAAGAAGGGGCTTTTCGGTGAAATTGTTCACTGTGAGGGCGGTTACAGACACGACCTTCGCGATGAGATTTCTTTGGGCCGTGAAAACAGACACGGAAGACTCTTTAACTTCCAGAACAGAAACGGTGAATTATATCCCACACATCAGTTAGGTCCCATTTCAAAGGTGCTTGGCATTAACCGCGGTAACCGTTACCTTTCACTTGTTTCAATGGCAAGTAAGTCAAGGGGACTTAATCAGTGGATTAAGGATAATAAGGGTGAGGATTATGACCTTTTCGGTTATGATTTTGCCTGCGGTGATGTTGTAACAACAATCATCAAGTGTGCGCACGGTGAGACAATTACTCTTACACACGACTGCTGTCTGCCCCGTCCTTATACAAGAAATTATCTTGTACAGGGTACAAAGGGTATTTTCTCTGATATTGACGATGCTGCAGCCTGTGCAATTGACGGCGTAACAGAAACTACTCACGACTGGACAAAATTTGAGGATATCAGAGAAAAGTATGATCATCCTTTATGGGCACAGTATGAAAAGGCAGGCGTAAAAGCAGGTCACGGCGGTATGGACTATCTTGTGCTTTCAGCTTTTGTTGAGGCCTGTCAGGTAGGCTCTCAGCCTCCCATTGATGTATACGACACAGCAGCATGGATGGCAATAACCTGTCTTTCAGAGCAGAGTGTGGCAATGGGCGGGGCTCCCGTTCCCGTACCCGATTTTACAAACGGCATGTGGATTGACCGTGAAGATTACAGACGCGGTATTTACTGTCTTGAAGAGGTATGCGAGGATTTCTTCAAGGATGAGGAGGAATAATTATGAGCTTTTACATTGGTGTTGACGGCGGCGGTACAAAAACACAGTACGCGCTTTTTAATGAAAAGAAGGAAATGCTTTCAACAGTCAAGACTACGGGCAGCAACCACGAAAATCTTGAGGGCGCTATCCCCGAGGCTGCAGGAATTATAATGGGCGGTATCAATGACCTTTTGCAGGAAAATAATCTTGCACTTTCCGATATCACACACATTCTTATGGCACTTGCCGGTATTGACCATCAGTATCAGTGCGATGAAATGACAGAAGAACTCAAAAAGCTTGGACTTAATGTACCCTTCTCAATTTACAATGACGGCTTCATAGTTGTAAAGGCAGGGCTTACGGGCAAGGCCGGTATCGGTTATAACTGCGGTACAGGCACCTGCTGTAACTCTGTAGGCTCCGACGGAAAGCTTCTGCAGGTAGGCGGCTTCGGTGAGCTTTCGGGAGATGTAGGCGGCGGCCACTGGATTGCACGTCAGACCTTCGGCAAGCTTTATGATGATGTATGCCTTAAGATAAAGCATACAGAAATGACAGATAAAATAGTTGAAAAGTTCGGTATCACAGCTGACCGTGACGGTGTTCTTTCCCTTATTGCTCCTATGGAGGAAGAGGGTGACGACATTGTAAGAGACCTTCTTGATATTTTCTTTGAGGCTCTGAATAACGGTGACGAGGCTGCAACGGAAATTGCAGACGAGATGGCTGAAAGAGGCGCACAGTTTATCTGCGCTCACATCAGAAATCAGGTGTTTGAGGGCGATAAGATTCAGGTTGTGCTTTCCGGCTCAATGCACTGTAAGCTTCCTTCCGATGTTTATGTAAATAAGCTTATTAAGAAAACCGAAGAGATAAGCGGTAAGAATCTTGAATTTATAAAGCTTCAGGTTGCCCCCGTAATGGGCTGCATCAACTGGATGCTTGAGGAATAAGGAGGAGATCGATATGAAAGAAATTAATGTAACCGTAATCGGCTCCGGCAGTACATATTGCCCCGAGCTTGTAGACGGATTTTTACAGAGACAGGACTCACTTAAGTTAAAGCGCCTTGTTCTTATGGACATTGACGACAGAAAGAGAAACATTGTAGGCTCTCTTTGTGAGAGAATGATAAAGGCAGCAGGAATGGATACCGAGGTCATAATGACCGATAATCTTGATGAGGCTCTTCCCGGTGCGGATTTCGTTGTTACACAGATTCGTGTAGGTAAGCTTCCCTGCAGATATCTTGATGAATCAATTCCCGTAAAGTACGGTCTTATCGGTCAGGAAACAACCGGTATCGGCGGCTTCTTCAAGGCTCTTCGTACTATTCCCGTAATCGGAAATATCTGTAAGAAGATTGAAGAGCTCTGTCCCGATGCATGGCTTATTAACTTCACAAATCCTTCGGGTATCATCACCGACTTCGTGCTTAACAACACAAATGTCAAGTGTATCGGTCTTTGCAATGTTCCCATTGATATGATTGACGATGTTAAGGAAGCAGTAGGTATGGACGCTGACGTTACATATCTCGGACTTAACCACTTAAGCTGGATTACATCTGTTGTAAAGGACGGCGAGGATGTTCTTTATAAGCTCTTTGACGAGGGCTTTGCTCCCAAGGTTATGGCTAATATCGTTGATGACGGCTTTGATCCCGATTGCCTTCGTGCCTGCGGCGGCTGGCCTTCATCATATCTTCAGTACTACTACAACCGCGAGGATAAGATAAAGCACCTTAAGGAAGACAAGAAGAGCCGTGCTCAGGTTTGTATGGACATTGAAGAGCAGCTTCTTAAGATGTATCAGGATGAGGAGCTTTGCATAAAGCCCGCACTTCTTGACAAGAGAGGCGGTCACAAGTATTCACTTGCTGCTTGCTCTCTTATTGATTCAATTGCAAACGATAAGAACGATGTTCACGTTGTAAATGTTCTCAATAACGGAACTCTTCCCTTTATGAAGGATGATGATGTTGTTGAGGTTGCAGCGAGAATCGGTGCAGACGGTGCGAAGCCCGTACCCGTAAGACAGACCTGGAACCGTCACATTGAAGGACTTATGCAGGTTGTAAAGACCTATGAAAAGTACACTGTTGAAGCCGGTATGAACGGTGACGACCGTGCTGCTTACAATGCTATGATGGTTCATCCCCTTATCGGTGACTTCAAGAAGTCAAGAGACTGCTATGAGGAAATGAAGGATGCTCATAGAGAATTCCTTCCCCAGTTCCTCGGAAAATAAATAGTAATTGCACCTGTCCGTCTGAATTACATTCGGATAGGTGCTTTTTGTAAAAAAAGGAGAAGAGATATGAATATTTATTCCATCAAGACCAAGAAAACTCCCCAGAAAATAAGAACTCTTTATACAGTAGGAAAGGGACTTCCTTCCGATAATGTTACCCGCCTTTGCTACGGCAGCGACGGTACTCTGTTTGCAGGTACAGATAAAGGTATTGCTTACTTTAACGGTAAGGATTTCAGTGTCATTGACGGTATTTCCGAAGAAATCACCGCATTATTTTTCTCTGAAAGCGGTATGTTGTTTGCCGGTACTCCCGAAGCAGTTTATTTCATAAAGGATTTTGCCGTAGTCAGAAAGCAGAAATTTGCAGATACGGTTGTTGATATTGATGCTGACGGCAACGGTGATATTTGGCTTGCAACTGTTTCTACCTGTTATAAGCTGGGTGCCGGTGAATTTGTAAGATTCCAGGACTTTGACTTTGAAAGCACACATTGTATGACCGCATTCGGAGACAGAGAGGTGTTTGCTGCTTGTGAAAAGGCACTTTTGGTGCTTCACGGAAAGAGACCTCGCTGGAGCACACTTATTCCCGGTATGTGTAAGGTTCCGAAGGGCATCAGAACACTTGCAAGTGATTCATTAGGTGCTGTATGGGTGGGTACCGATGAGGGTGTTTACCTTTATGACGGAAAGAGTGAGTGGATCACTCCCGATGAATTTGATTTCTTCCCTAAAAGCCCCATTAACAAAATAGCCTTCGGCACAGACGGTACCTTCTATTTTGCTACGGAGATCGGTCTTTATGTTGTAAACGGCTGGAAGACAAGATTCCTTGGCAAGGGCAGATATTTAGCTTCCGAAAAGGCAGTTGACGTAGCTGTAAAGGATGATAATAAGGAATACTGGATTGCAACAGACAAGGGTCTTTCAAGAATTGAGCTTAAACTTATGAGCCTTGCCGAAAAAGAGGAATATTACAATGATAAGATGAAGTACTTTACAAGAGAAAACTATCACGCAGGTGCTTATATGTCCGATATCTCCGTGCCTTTAGAAGAAAGCACAAACGAGATTTCCGACAATGACGGCTTATGGTCCGCATTATATCTCGGTGCTCTTTGCTTCAAATATAAGACAACCGGTGATGAGGCGGCAAAGGAGCAGGCAGGAAAGACCATGAAGGCTCTTATAAAGCTTCAGAATCTCACAGGTATCAGCGGATTCCCTGCACGCTCATACCGCCGCCCCGGTGAGCATCGCTTCGGTGACGGACATCACGAATGGCACAGAGTTACTGATGAAATCGGTGAGCTTGAGTGGAAGGGTGAAACCTCATCCGATGAGCTTGTAGGACATTACTTTGCTGCTGCATACTATAGTGATATGTTAGCAAGTGAGGAAGAGAAGAAGGAAATTGCCGAGTCAATAAAGAGGGTTACCGACCATCTTATTGAAAACGGCTACACACTCTGCGATACAGACGGACTTCCTACAACCTGGGCTCATTTCGGACCTCAGGAGCTTAATGACCAGGAAATGTGGTGCTGGGAAAAGGGAATAAATTCACTTGAGCTTGTTGCCTTTATGAGAATAACCGAGCATCTGACAGGGGAGAAGAAGTACGGCGATATTGCAGAAGAGCTTATAAGAAAGCATCATTACGGAATGAATCTTCTTATGTACAAGCGCTATGACAGTTATGCAAATCATATTGACGACCTTTTAGGTATTCTTTCAATTATGCCCCTTCTCGAGTATGAAAAGAATCCCGATATGAGAAGATATCTTCTTTTGGCTCTCAGACGCCATTACAATTACGAGAAGATAGAGCATTATCCGCTTTATGCTTTCACTCTTTCGCTTTACACGGGCGGTCACACAAATATTGAGGAATGTATCGAAACTCTTGAGGACTATTCTCTTGATCTTCTCGATTACAAGACTGACCATACAATCCGTCCCGATGTTGAGGTAAATTACGGTCCCGTTGAATTCGGTGACGGGCCTCAGGCTCTTCACGCACTTCCTGCTGATGAAAGAGTGCTCGGTTGCCTTTCCTATGAGGCATTTTGTCTTAAGGGCGGTTATGATACAAGATATGTTGAGCCCTCCGAATGGCTGCTTAACTATTGGATGGGAAGATATTACGGATTTATTGAAGAATAATATCTGATTTTACGGGCGGAATTATCCGTCCGTATTTGTTTGTTGATGTGGCGAGGAAAACTGTCATTAAACAAAAAGTAAAATTAAATTGTAGGAGAGGGTCACATCTTACGTATAATCTCCATAAAATCACGGCTCAGGAAAAATCCCGAGCCGTTGGTTTTTGTGTATATTTTATTTGAATATTACATCAGCCTTGCTGTCAACAGAGAAAGCAAAGGGAGTTGTATCATTGATTTCCATTGCACCGTAGAAGATATCATCAAAGAGAACGCTTATTGTGTTCTTCTTGCCGTTTGATGAAACCTTTGAGGGGTCACATGCCTTATAGGTGATATTCTTAAAGGAGATGTTTTCACAGTTGAAGTTTTCAATGTCTTCACCGAGAATTACAACGCCGATTGCTCTGCCGTCATCACGGAAAATTTCGATGTTTTCGAACTTTACATTGTTAATGCTGCCGCCCTGTTCCTCAACGATTATTGCAAGGGAAGCGATTCTGTCATCGTGCCAGGTTGCATCTCTTATGATAACTGCGCTGTCCTTGAAGGTAACATCGGATATGGGGGAGTGAACCTCACCGCAGATACCGAAGCAGCGTGCTTTGCCGCCCCAGGCTACACAGTCGGAGAAAACAATGTTCTTGCTTTCAATGCCTTCTCTGCCGCCGAGTCCCTTTACATCAAAGAGGTCGTCGCCTGTTCTGCAGAAGGAATCTGTTACCGTAACATTTCTTGAAGAGCAGATAGCATAAGCATCGGCATTGAGTCTGTAGCCGAAGATATCTACTGCGCTGATGTCAACATTTTCACAGTCGTAGGTGATGAAAGACCATTCGGGGCAGTTGAAGATCTTAAATCCGGTTGCCTTTGCGTTTGTGACACCGCACATTACTACACCGCGTCTTTCTCTTCTGTCAAGACGAGTAAGGTCAATAGCACCGTTACCTGCAATTGTGAAGTTGTCGCAGTTAAAAACATTTACAAAGGGCTTACGTGTAAGTCCTATTGAGTTGCTTATAAGTGCATCCTCTTCAACATATTTCTGCTCATCCTCAACGGAATTGATATCATACATATGCTGAGCTACTACGTAAGAGCCTCTTTTGAGGTAGATTGCCATATTGTCATCTGTGATATTTGCCCAAGGAGTTTCAACATAGCCTTCAACTACAATAACATTGTCCTCACCAAGCTCCTTCTGAAGCTTTGCGATTTCCACGTCATCATCTACATTCTCTCTGACAAAGAGGGTATATGCATAGTCCTGAGAGCCGTTATTGAAGAGGAAGGTGTAAATGCCGAAGTCTGTGATTGTGGCTGTCATCTTGCCGTCAGAGGCTATGCATTTCACTCCGAGCTTTTCGGGGAGACAGATTACATTCTTCATCTTTATGCCAAGAGAGGTAAGCTCGATATTGAAGGAGAAATCGGTACCTGCATCAAGATATACCTCTGAGAAGGACTGAAGAAGACCCTTTTCAGTTTCGCCAGAGAAAGCAGTTGTGGCATAAACGGGTATTTTTGTTCCCTTGATTTTTGCGGTGTAGTATGGGGAGATTACAACACCTAAAACATCCTCATAGCCCTGAGCCTCAACATATTCCTCTCTGCCTGCATCCGCACGGGCAACATAGTCCTTTTCGGAAATGCCGTTTGCTTCAAGAGTCATAACCTGCTCGGGATATGTAAGATATTCGAAGCTGAGATTTTCTGAATTTTCCCCCAATACAGTGGGATATACGAATGATGTGAAAAATATTGAAATTGCTGTTATAAAAGTAAACAGCGCTCTGAAAATTGCAAGCATAATATTTATCCTTTCTTTATTGTGATTTCGCCTGTGACCTCGGTGACAATATTTCTGTTACCGTCCTTATCAGTTGTTATTTCAACTGTAATATTGCCCCACGGTGTGCGCATTGTTCCCTTGACATTGCGAAGGTCAGGAATATTTGCAGGGCAGACAGTTATTTCCTTGTATCCTGCATTGTCGTCTGTTCTGTTTATTCCGAGAATACCTGAGAAGAAATATTCAACTATTGCGCCGAACATCGGATGACAGCGTGAGTCGCAGCCGTCCCAGTTCTCCCAGAGTGTTGTAGCACCCTGGCTTTTCATATTGTAGAAGGATGTGATGTCTTCATTGATGAGAAGCTTATATGCTACGTCGCCTCTGCCGAAGCGGAATAACATTCTGATTACAAGGTCGGTTCCGAAAATGCCCGTATCAAATGTGCCGAGCTTTTCATATTTTTCAATAAAAATCTTCTTTGTCACATTGTTTCCGAGCCCTATATCGAGTGCAAAGGCATCAGCACCCTGTCTGCCATCACAGAAGGAACAGCTTTCCTCGTTATAATAGTGCTTTATGAGGGCTTTTCTTGAATTTTCGGCTAATTCTCTGTAGACAGAAATATCCGCTGTAAAGCCTAAAATTTCTGCTGTTTCTGCGGTCATATCAGCACACTTTACAAGGAAATAGGTATTGACAAAGGCTTCGGGGATTGTAACACGGTTTCCCAGGGGACACCAGTCACCGAGACACCAGCCGCCCTTTTCCTCACTTGTTACAATGCCGTCCTCACAGTGATTTACCATGTATTTCAGGTAAGCCTTCATAGAGCTATAGGACTGCTCGAGAACTGATTTGTCATTATAAAACTTATAATAGCGGTAGGGAACAATTACTGCCGCACCGCCCCAGCCTCCGGGACCGCCGCCTCCTCCGTAGAAGGGGGCAGTATGCTGAACATGACCGCCGACCTTGTCCTGACAGTCTCTTATATCTGCCATCCATTTTTTATACATCTCGCGTGCATCAAAAACGGACATAACAGCACCGCAGGTAAGCTGACCGTCACCTGTGTAGCCGAGTCTCTCTCTGTGGGGACAGTCGGAGGGGATACAGCCGTGAACATTTGCATTCTGTGTTTTTACATAAGCGTCAAATATCCACTGAAGGGTTTCATTATCGCAGGTGAAATCGGAGGTTTTTGTGAGGTCTGTCTGAATAACCCGGTATTCTGTTAAGTGACAAATACCTGTAACCTCGATGTATCTTGCGGCGTGCCAGGTGAAGTGAGGATGGAAATCCTGACCCTTAGCGCGCATATCGTAGATAAACTGATCTCTCTGCATTCTTGATGTGCCGCCGGTGTAGTGGAACTGCAGACTTCCGTCTTCATTTAATTCGTCGGCATAGCGAAGAACGGCACGGTCGTTGTTTCTTGCTTCATCGTCAAATTGAAGCACTGCATAACCTGCTGCCAGCTCACCGATATCGTAAATCTTCATATCACCGAAACGGTAAATTTCCTTGGGGGTAATTGTTCTTATAACTTTATCTGAGGGGAAGAAGCATTCTTCTAAAACAGTATCGGGTGCAGTTCTTGTCTTTGAGGCTTCCCAAGGGGAATCATCAAAATCTGCAATTTTCCAGTTGTCGGGATAAAGCCGGGCATCGTGATACTCACCGTAGTAAAGGCTTGTTTCAATAATATAGCTTTTTCTGAATTTTGTGTTTTCGGGGGCGGAATTTATATATGTAACATTTCCGTCTCTATCTGTGAGCTTTATTGAAAATACAAGAGTATTGTCTCCCCAGTAGGGCATACCCTCGTTGGGGCTTTCATGCTGACCGTACCAGCCGGCACCGATGTGTGTTGCCAGGATATTTTTACCTTCCGTAAGGGACGGGGTAATGTCATATTTATAGTAGTAAATTCTGTGGGAAAGGGTATCGTATATAGGCATATGAATTCCTGACAGATCGCGCTTTTCATAGTCTGTCATAGCGGGAATAAAATGCTCGTCTGATACTCGTTCACCGTTTATATAGGCTTCAAAATATCCGAGGGCGGTAATATAAAGAGTGGCATTCTCTGTATTTTCCGCCGAGAATGCAGTTCTCGTAAGAACTGCATCCGAGCCGGGGTAAGTGAGCCATATTGAATTGTTGAAAATTTCAGAGCTCATAGCTTTATCCTTTCGTGGGGATGATTGTAAAGCTGAATTCCATAACCTTGTCTGCATTCAGGCGGTATTCTTCTCTTGTGTCGGGACCGCAGCTTGATGAGCCGATACCTCTCAGGAAGCCGTCAATTGTAAGATATGTGGTGTTCATATCCTTAAGGTCCTCCTGATGCTGAGCCTTGTCAATTGCAGACTGTGTCTGATGGTGTACGCTGAAATTAAAGGGATTGTCGCCGTAGACTGCAAGGGTATTTTCGC
The DNA here is from genome assembly GCA_045652065.1 of Acutalibacteraceae bacterium. Classification (GTDB taxonomy): domain Bacteria; phylum Bacillota; class Clostridia; order Oscillospirales; family Acutalibacteraceae; genus RUG806. Next base: position 7,712 of record JAZRTO010000015.1, on the reverse strand, counting down.
CGTCTGATACCTTAAGCCAACGGGTATCGCAGTGCATACCGTTTTCCTGGGGGAATACATAAGGCTCATACATATCTGCTACCTTCGCGCTGTAAATACCAACGGGAGCCTGTGCCTTGAAGTCAGGCATGTTTTCTGCCTCGCCTCTGCCGAAATATTCTGCGGTGTCAAAGCTTCTGTCTAATTCAAGAGTAATACCGAAGCGGGGGATATCCGTTACTGCATCGGGAGAAAGCTTTCTGAGGACTGTCTTAATTTCCATTGCACCGAGAGAGGATATAACATACTTGATAAACCAGCTGTACATAGCCTTTCTCTTGTGCTTCATTGTATAAAGCACATCAACCTCAATTTCACCGTCTTCAACGGAAGCAGAGAAGTGCTCAAGGGACTTCTTAAGTTTATTGAGTCCGCCTTCAGCCCAGGCATCTCTCATTCGCGCATCGTTGTCAATAAGAGCTCTGTAAAGGTTAAGGTTAATGCCCTTGCCCTCTGAAGGAGAGATGTTGAGAAATTCCTTGCCGTTTACAAGGTATGAAATAAGCTCACCTGAGGTGCCGTCAAAGACAGCCTTGCCGTTATCGAAAACAACTGTGAGTATTCCGTTTTCGGATTCTGCGGAAATTCTGGAGCCGATTTCAATATCGTATTCGCAGTCGCCCTTCTGAATTTCAACCTGCTCGAGCGCAATTTCAAGTCCTGTATTTTTATCTGTATAAATAAAGTTGATGTAGCAGTCCTTGCCCTCTTCAATGCCCATACCGCTGATGGTGACATCAACACTCTTCATAGGCTCAATTGAAAGGTCAATTTCGCCTGTAAGAACGGAAATTCCGTCTATCTGGAGGTCATATTTAGTTTCAATGTATGAGGAATCGCGGAAGCGGTTTGTGTTTGTGAAGGTAAATACGCCGTCACCCTTATATTCTGCACGTAAGGGTCTGTAAACCACCTTCATGCACTTAGCACCTGTGTGAAGACGTCTGTCTGCATACATAAGTCCGTCAACACAGAAGTGTCCGTCGTGCTGCTTTTCACCGTGGTCTCCGCCGTATGTATATTTGTACTTATATTTCTTATCGTTTTCATCGTGGTAAACAGCGTGATCTGCCCATTCCCAGATGCAGCCGCCCATTGAATTGTCCCACTTGTAGAATAAATCCCAGTATTCCTCAAGGCTTCCGGGACCTACACCCATTGCGTGCGCATATTCGCAGAGATAGAAGGGATATTTGGAGTATTCGCGGCAGAGATATTTTTTGTCCTCATATTCGCGGATTCTCTTGCCCTTTATCATATTTTCGATTTCCTCTGTTGAGGTGTACATTTCGGAAATTACATCGTAATGGAAGCGCTTGTTTCTTACAACACCCTCGTAGTGTACGGGTATGGGAGTGCCTGTTGATTTAAGGAATTTATAGCACTTGTCGTGACATTTGTAGCCGCCTGCCTCATTACCTAATGACCACATGATGATTGAAGTGTGGTTTCTGTCGCGGTAGTACATTCTTTTTACTCGGTCAACATAGTGCTTTGCCCATTTAAGGTCGTGGCTTATCTGATCTATATTGTCAAACATTTCGCCGCAGCCGTGGGTTTCAATGTCTGCTTCATCTATAACATAAAGACCGTTTATGTCACAAAGGGTAATGAAGTAGGGATCGGGGGGATAGTGGGAGGTTCTTACACCGTTACAGTTGAGCTCCTTCATAAGACGGATGTCTCTTTCCATATCCTCTAAGGACATAGAATATCCCTTGTGAAGGTCTGTGTCGTGGTGGTTTACGCCTTTTACCTTAATAGGACGGTCATTTACATAGAATACACCATTTTCAATTTTAATGGTTCTGAAGCCGATGAAATGTCTTACTGACATCTGCTCCTTGCCGTCAGAGCTTACTGTAAGATAAAGAGCATAGCATACGGGAATTTCCGCATTCCATTCGGAAACTTCGAGACCGGAGAATACGATTTCCTCCTCACCGCACACTTCCTTTTCGGCAATAAGCTTCTTTTCCTTATCAAAAATGCGGGCTGTTACCTTGCAGTCCTTGTTTTCGCCGAGCACGGTTTTTACTGTGAGATTGTAGCCCTTTTCAGCCTTTTCGGTTACAGCTTCAAAGTCATATAAGTAATTTTCGGGATAATTATAAAGAAGAACATCACGGAAGATGCCGTTTTCACGGAACATATCCTGACACTCTAAGAATGTGCCGTTACACCATTTGAACATAACGACAACAATTTCATTGCTGCCTTCAGTAAGAAGAGCCGTAATATCAAATTCTGCGGTGTTATGGCTGCCCTCGGAGTAGCCCACAAACTTACCGTTGACATAAAGGGAGAGGTTGTTGGAAACGCCCAGGAAAGAAATGATATGCTTCGGGGAGAGCTTTTCAATTGAAATTGTCTTTCTGTAAACACCTACGGGCATATCGGCAGGGATTTCGGGAGCGATAGTCTTTATTTCATAGGGACAGTTAAGGTAAACGGGCTCCTGATAGCCGGTTCTTTGCCAGTCGCAGGGGACAGTTACCGTGTCAAATTTTGTTTTTTCCGTGTTCAGCATATCGGGAACATCGGCAATTGATTTATAGAATTTGAAATTCCACTCTCCCGAAAGAACTGTTACCATATCAGATGAATAGCGTTCTTTTTTGAAGCAGGTGCTGCTTAATGCTTCAAATGCAGAAAAAGCTACTGCATATGCACGGGGAGTGAGCTTGTTTTTCTCAAAAACTGAAAAATTGTTGTGAATGTTTTTAATAATTTTGTATTTCACGGTTTACATCCTTTCCGTATTTATAATTATTTATAATTTAACATAAAAGCTACAATATAACAATACTTTTTTCATAATTTTTTTATTTGACAAACAGCAGTTTTTGTATAATAATTATATGTGTATAAATTTTCGGAGGCTTTTATGAAAAAGTTAAACATCATTTTATCGGTAATTCTCTCAATGCTTTTTGTTATATCCCTTACATCCTGTAAGGACGAAGCAGCTGTGGATGAGACTACAACAAATTACGCATATACTCCGGGCGGACAGGTAAGCACTACCACCTCCGCTGACTCAGACGCTGCCGCAAAGGAAAAGGTTGCGGTAAATAAGTCCTGGCAGAAAAATTTCAGGGCAGAGTATGAATATTATAATCCCGAGCAGAGTCTTACTACCATGAGAATAAGGGAAAAGAGATCTCAGAATGCCTTTACGGTGGAATATCTTGATACAAAATCAACTCTTTACTATAAGGCAAACGGAAATGATACCGAATATTATGTGCTTATTGAAAATCAGGAGGAGCAGGCATATTCCGTGCTTGAAGACAAGCCCTTTTCGTCACTTTCAAGTATGTTTATGAAACTGACCGAAATTGAGCCTGAGCTTCCCACACTCAGCAATGTTCTTTATATGTATGATGAAGAGGTGGCAGGACGTCCCTGCCGAAAGTATATTCAGCGTGCCTATTCGGACGGAAAGCTTACACAGTCTGTTTATGTCTGGATTGATATTGAATTCGGCTTTGCGGCAAAATGTGAAGCTTATGATGAAAGCAATGCTATGACGGTTATGTGGCGTCTTACATCCTTTGAAACCGGTACACTTCAGGATGAGGATGTATTTATTGATATATCGGCTTACAATTTCGGAGGTATTACAGTAGGATGAATGTATACGATTTTGACAACACAATTTACAGGGGAGAAAGTGTTCTTCACTTCTTTTTCTTCTATATAAAGAAAGATCCGTATCTGCTCAGATTCATCCCTAAGGTGTTCTATGCACTTTTCAAGTATAAGATGGGAAAGGTAACGGTAGAGCATGCTCTTGAGGAATATGCTCCCTTTGTAGAGGATTATTTCAAGAACATAAAGGACATCCGTGCAGATGCGGTAGTTTTCTGGGACAAGCACGAAAAGAACATAAAGCGCTTTTATAAGGACATTCAGAAGGAGGATGACGTAATTGTTACCGCGTCGCCCGAATGTACTATGGAGGAAATCTGCAAAAGGCTGGGAATAAAGCATTGTGTAGGAAGTCTTCTTGATGAGAAGACGGGAAAAATCACAAGGCTTTGTATGCGCTCAAGAAAGGTTCCTGCCTTCCTTGAAGCCTTCCCCGATGCTGAAATAGAAAACTTTTACACCGACTCACCGAAAAACGATGCCCCCCTTATAGAAATGGCAAAAAATGCCTATCAGGTAAAGGGAGACAAAATAATCAAGATAAAATAACGGAGGACGTTATGGCATATTTTAACCCCGTTGCATTTACTGATGTTAAGATAACTGACGGCTTCTGGAGAAACCGTATTGATATAAACGAAAATGTTACAATTTACTCTGTCCGCAACCGTTTTCGCGAAACGGGCAGATTTGAGGCATTTAAGTTTAACTGGAAAGAGGGCAGCGACATTCCGCAGCCTCATATATTCTGGGATTCCGACATTGCAAAGTGGATTGAAAGTGTAGCTTACATTCTTGCAAAAAAAGAGGATAAGGAGCTTCGCGGTAATGCAGAAGAAGTAATTTCCCTTATGGAGAAAAATCAGGCGGATGACGGCTATTTCAATATTGCCCATACAGTTGTTTTCCCCGAAAAGAGATTTAAGGCAAGGGACAATCACGAGCTTTACTGCCTCGGTCACTTCATTGAGGCGGCTGTTGCCTGGAAAAAGCATACGGGCTGCGACAGACTTATAAAAATAGTAGATAAATACATTGATCTTGTAATAAAGACCTTCAAGGAAGAGGGAAGTGCCGCCTTTATAACTCCGGGTCATGAGGAGATAGAGCTCGCACTTATAAAGCTATACAGACTTACGGGTGTAAAAAAATATCTTGATTTATGTATGTTCTTCCTTGATGAGAGAGGAAAGCATCCCGAAGAGCACGATATGTGCTGGTGCTCACACTCTTATAATCAGAGCCATATGCCCGTACGTGAGCAGAGAGAGGCTATGGGACATTGTGTAAGAGCCTGCTATCTTTATTCGGCTATGGCGGATGCTGCCCGTGAAACGGGAGATGCTGAGCTTCTTTCAGCCTGCAAGGCATTATTTGAGGATATTGTAAACAGAAAAATGTATATTTCTGGCGGTATCGGCTCAAGCCATCACGGTGAAGCATTTACCGTACCCTACGATTTGCAGCCTGATACTGCGTATACCGAGACCTGTGCTGCTATTTCCCTTATGATGTTCGCGGACAGAATGAAGGATATTGATTTTGACAGCGTGTATGCAGATACTGTTGAAAGAGAGATTTATAACGGCTTTATTTCGGGACTTTCCCTTGACGGTAAGGGCTTTTTTTATGAAAATCCCCTTGAAATAAATCTTGCTGACAGAGGCAGACACACTTCAATTGCAAATGACCCCGAGCATATGCCCATAACCCAGCGTCAGGAGGTTTTCTCCTGCAGCTGCTGTCCTCCCAATGTTACACGCTTTATTGAAACAATAGGGGAGAGGGCATATTCATATAACAGTGAAGCCTTTGTTATTCACCAGTTTATAAATTCCTCGGTTAAAGCAGAGGATGCTGAAATTACAGTAAAGACAGAATACCCCAAAAACGGTAAAATCACAATTGAGGCTAAGGGACTTGAAGGAAAGAAGCTTTATGTGAGAATACCCTTCTGGTGTGATGAATTTACGGCAGATAAGCCTTATACAAAGGAAAAGGGCTATGCCTGCTTCGATGTGTCAGATGACAGCTTTACCCTTGAAGCAGATATGAATATGAAGGTGAAGCTTTATCACGCGGATACGAGAGTACGCTCTTGTGCGGGCAAAGCTGCCGTTATGTACGGTCCCGTGCTTTATTGTGCTGAGGCGGTTGATAACGGTGCTGAGCTTTTCAATATCCGTGTGCTTAAAAACGGAAATTATAAGGTTGAATACTGCGAAGCTTATTTTGCAAACACTATTGAGACAGATGCTGTAAGACGTGAATTTTCCGACAGCCTTTATTCTGCAGATGAGAATTTCAAGGATATCCCCGTAAGACTCAGATTAATACCCTATTTTGCATTTGCCAACCGCGGTGAAACGGATATGACCGTGTGGATCAGGGAATAATTCGGATTTCAGATTTTTCCTGGGTAATAAAAATTAAGCTCTCCCTTTTTCCGGGAGAGCTTTATGCTTTCTTTTTGTGTTCTCAGAATTACGAATTAAACTATACCCTGTTCAAGCATAGCCTGAGCCACTCTCTTGAAGCCTGCAATGTTAGCGCCTGCAACAAGGTCATATCCGAGTCCGTATTCCTCTGCACATTCTGCAGAAACATCGTGAATATGCTTCATAATGTCGTGAAGCTTGTTGTCAACCTTTTCTGCTGACCACATATATCTTGCGGAGTTCTGGCTCATTTCAAGAGCGGAAACTGCAACACCGCCTGCATTTACAGCCTTTGAGGGAGCAACAGCCTTACACTTAAGCTGTAAATATTTGAGAGCATCGTTGGTTGTGGGCATATTGGAAACCTCGATGTAATACTGAACACCGTTTGCAACAATTTTCTTTGCCTGAAGAATGTCAACCTCGTTCTGTGTTGCGCAGGGCATAATGATGTCAGCCTTAACACCCCAGGGCTTCTGTCCGGGGAAGAATTCTACACCGAATTTCTTTGCATATTCGTCAATTGTAAGGTTTTCTGAACGCATCTTCAGCATAAAATCGAGCTTTTCCTTAGTAGTAACACCGTCGGGATCGTAAATGTAGCCTGTGGGATCGGAAAGGGTTACAACCTTAGCGCCAAGCTGAGCCATCTTTGTTGCAACACCCCAGGCAACATTACCGAAGCCTGAAATAGCAACAGTCTTGCCCTCAATTGCATCCTCGTAGTGCTTAAGAACCTCCTGGAGGTAGTAAACAGCGCCAAAGCCTGTAGCCTCGGGACGGATAAGAGAGCCGCCGTAGGAAAGTCCCTTACCTGTAAGAACACCGTTTTCGAATGTTCCCTTGATTCTCTTGTACTGCCCGAAGAGGTAGCCGATTTCTCTGCCGCCTACACCGATGTCACCTGCGGGAACGTCCACGGCGGGACCTACATATCTGTAAAGCTCTGTCATAAATGCCTGACAGAAGCGCATAATTTCAGCATCGCTCTTGCCGATGGGATCAAAGTTTGAGCCGCCCTTACCGCCGCCGATGGGAAGACCTGTAAGAGCATTCTTAAAGGTCTGCTCGAAGCCGAGGAACTTGATGATACCTGAATATACGCTGGGATGGAAACGAAGACCGCCCTTGTAGGGACCGATAGCAGAGTTGAACTGATAGCGGTAGCCGCGGTTAACCTGAACATTGCCGTTGTCATCTGTCCATACAACGCGGAAGGAAACTGCTCTGTCGGGCTCTGTCATTCTCATAAGAATGTCATACTTCTCATATTCGGGATGAGCATTTACAAGGGGCTCAATTGAGGTGAAAACCTCTTCAACGGTCTGAATAAATTCAGGCTCGTGAGCATTTCTCAGTTTTACATTCTCTATAACTCTTTCAATATAGGGATTCATAAAATTACCTCCTATGGTATAAATAAAATTTATGGGTAGCACGGTCGCATATAAATATGTTCATTATATAAGAAAATATTACCCTCAAAAAACAAGATACTACATACAATACTGCAAATGTTCGGTATTGTCAAGAAAAAATCTGCATATTTTCGCGTTATTTTGATTAAAAATTGTAATAAAA
>JAZRTO010000014.1:0-5298 GCA_045652065.1 Acutalibacteraceae bacterium | reverse complement strand
AAATAATATCGAGATCTCAGAAAGTTACACGACACCACATAAAGCATATTTGCATAACGCCGAACATCTTTTCTTATATCGTGTTCGCACAATTCCTTGGCAGTAGCCGCTATCCAAATAGCAGCAAGTTCCTCTTCATTTTGAGCTTCGATCAACATTTCAGCTGTTCGAATAGTTCCTTTATTAGTAGGTTGGGTGAAATATAAAAAACTTATTGGATCTTGTTCAATAAGTTTTTTTCGTTTTTGTGCCTGAGAAATTTCAAGCCAATCATATCCATAAATATAACCTTGCTGATTGTAATCTACAAATACCGTTTCCGCAAACATAGGACAATCAAGGGTTTTGTAATTATAACTTCCTCTAGTCCATATTTTAAAGATATTTTCCCATTCCAACTGTTCAAACATAAACAAGCTCCTTTCTAATACATCTTTTATTAGTTTTAATACAATAATTCACTTAATTAGAACAGAAATTCATTGCCTGACAGATAAAACTGTACCATAAAATAATATCATATTCAATATCGCAAATTTCGCAATCAATTACAAACGCTCCATCGCTACGCTATATATTGCGCATTATTTCACAATTTCACAAGCAACGCAACTATATATTGTATAAGCGACTTGACTTTTCGATTTTTCCTGCTTATAATATAATCAACAAATTCGAAAGGAGTGAAAACAAGTTACATATCACTAAAGAAACGGAGGTGAACAATATGTCGAAACCAATAAAACCCGGCACAGACAACCAAAAGCCCGGTACTTACATTGAAGTAGGCCCCAGAGGCGGTAAAGTAGATGGACCTAGAATAGTAAACATCGGTCCTGGCGATCGTCTTCCGCCTACACAAAAACCTGGCAACGGTTGGACAAAAAAGTAAATATTCTACCAAACTGAGTGAGGCGCCCCCTCACTCTTTTTTTACCATTTTAAACTTATTGTATTTAAAATTTGTGACCAATGTAAAAAACAGCAAAAGTAGTACTTTCAAACACCTCTCTATTTTTACTTTTATTTAGGATGCTTACACATTTTAGCACCTACCAAAATCGAACTAGTTTTAACGCTTTACCAACTTCATATACCATGTTATAATGATGTCGAAATGAGGTGTGTATATGGAAGTTCAATACATATTAATCAGAAAAAACAAAAGTGAAGCTAAAAAACCAACAATACAAAGTGAAGTAAAAGCTGTACTCCAAGAGGCATCTTTTGATGTAGGAAACCATTTAATATATTTCTCTAAAGACAATGAAGATGAATATTTAGAATATCGTATGTCCTATAAAGATAATAACATTTTATATTTGTATATAGAAACAGAGCTTAATGGAAAAACAGCCGCTAAATTATTAGATAAATTTAATGACAAACTTACAAAAGGAAAACATCGTAAAAAATTTTACATAATCAACTCATATAGCGATTCTTCATATTGGTTTTGCTCTAAACTTATGCCCAAACTCGGGACTTTCGAAAGACTTATAAGAGAATTTTTATATATAACATTAACCAAAACATATGGAAGTGAATGGATAAAGAATATTGATTCAGAAATTATCGACAACTTGATAGAAACATCTCATGGAAAATTAAAAAGCAATAACTCTTTAATAGAAGAAGCTTTAGAATGGTTAAGCTTTTATGAAATCGAGAATTTTCTATTTACACCTCGTATCTTTAATGATATAGACCAAGAAGCAATAGTTGATAATATAATCAACAACGATTCATTAAGTAAAGAAGAGATTATATCCCAAATTAAGCTGATAGAGAAAAAATCATTGTGGGATAGAGTTTTCAGAAACTTTTCAAAAATAGAAGATTTCCAGGAAAAATTTGTTGAAATTAGAAACATTAGAAATACAGTAATGCACAACAAATCTGTAAATCTTCGATATTTTGAAGATTCAATAAGCAAAATAGAAAAAATAAACAAACAGCTTATACAATCTATAGAAGAAATCCAAAATCATATTTATAATAAGCCGCGAGAAACAATCACCATTGCTATAGATAGCACAGTTATTGCTGATGCTATTTTGCAATGTTTATATTCAGATGAAGACTTTAAAAGAAAAGTAAATCTTGGAAAGAAATTAACACAAAAATATAATAAGATTTATGGTCCTATTAAAGTATCTGATTTGATTAATGCGCATTTGAATGAACCTAATAATATAGCAAAAGAAATTGATAAAGGGTAAACCATAGAGCCATCATACTTATACTTCGTTTCAATCTGAATACTAACAGAATCTTTTTTACACCTTTATTGAATTTTTTGCATCCCTACACCGTATTTTTACACCACTGCGCCCAAATTTGCACCCTTGGGTATCATTTTTGCACCCTTGAAAGAAAATTTACACCCTTGAGTTCTTTTTTACACCCCTAGGTAATTTTTTACACCCCTAGGTAATTTTTTGCACCCCAAGCAACTTTTTTGCACCCCAAGCAACTTTTTTGCACCCCGGCATCCGCCGGTTCAAAAGCCGCCATCACACCCACGCCAACGGGAATTTTTCCGTTGGCTTTTTTTATACCCAAAATCGTTGATATAGAGCGGTTTTTATAAAGTTTTGTATCAAAACCCGCCATCATTAAAGACACTTTTATTAGTATTTTTGTTATACAAATCGTTTGACAACCCTAGTAATCGTTTGACAACCTTGTTACATTTCGTAGATAAATATATTTTGGATGCTTACACAATTTAGCATCTACCTATATATACGCCTTTTAAGAAAACTGTGCAGTTCCCAAGATGGACTCCGAATCAATATCGAGGTGAATTCAGCATATAAATCAGTCGCAAAAAGCCCTCCGAGGTTTAATCCCGGAGGGCTGTGCTAAGACATAACAAAGCCTGCCGAGGCAATCACCCCGGCAGGCTGTTTAGTTTATTTGTCACCATTACCCTTTCACGGTTGTTCCTGTTTCTATCTGTAAATCGGCAGGCTCCAATTTTCTATCTCTTCTTTATCACCGTAGAACAGATATTTTGTTTCGCCGATTTCCGCAGAGAATGTGACTGAATCCACATCTGTATACCATTTATTATTAAAATAGTCCCATACATCAGTCTTGCCTTCAAAGGTGACGGCCTTCTCCCCTGCCGTGACAGCGTGGAATACCACCATATTCTGATTTGCCATCAGCACATCCTCTGAATCGGAATAAACATGGATTCCGCAAGCACGTGCAATAGCTTTCAGATTGTTGACTGAAATCAGCGAATCACCGTAATAAATAGTGGTATAGTCTTTCTGTCTGTTGATTGCAAAGCCGACAGAGCCGTCGGAATATTTACCGAGAGTCTCGGTCTGTCCGCCGACAACCTTCATAGCACGGGAGATACGCGCAGTATGATTATCGCTAATCAGACCCGGAACGGCAGACTGCTTTGTCATTTTTATTCCGGTTTTGGATTGTAATTTCTTTACCTTGAATTCCATACCCGTGAGTGCTTTAGCCTGCTGAGTGGTCATGCTTCCGAAATTATACATAAAGAGCGTTGTCTTGCCGTCTTTATGAAGTGCTGTCTGAAGCTGTTCTATCTGCTCATCCGTCATATCAAACGCAGATGTGATGATATACAGTTTTGCATCGTCAACACGTCCCGCAAGCACATCTTTAAGCTGAACATAGCAAGTTGAGAGTCCTGCGTGATAGAGATTAAGCTGCATCTCGCCCAGCAGTTCATCACCCACAGGTCCTTGATTTGCCATGCGGTGAAGCGAATATTCATCTACAACAAGTGCCACATCGAACCGAGATGCCTGACCGTACCCGTTCTGATATGCCTGATACAGATTCGACAGCTTTCCGAGGTTTTCCCATATTGCCGAATCATCCAGCCATCCCTTCGCCCATAAATCCATTGCCCACAAGCCGTTGCCGTGGATAATGGTATCGCCCAGTTCTCGCTTATGCACTTCAATAATGTCACTCAGGCTTCTTATGGGAGTTAAAAAAGTATCTTCATACGGCTCATCGGTGTGATTGATAAATGTCCGCTCATCACTTTCCTGAAACCATATTTTTCCGTTTCGCTGAATTGAGTCAACCGTTGACATATATGCGCCCGTAGCACCCACAGGTGAATTCGGAGCGTATGAACTGACGTTACGGTCTCTGTAACTGATTGGCCCTGCAAAGCCGTCGATATTTTTGTCAGACAGCAGCCAATTCAGATTATGGTGTCCTGAAAGAGAGCTGTACAGTTCAAACTGATAACCGTAGAAAGAAATTACGATAGCGCGGTTTTCTGTCCGCTCTTTGATAATACGCGCAAGATTCGAAATGCGCGCTGTCGTAAGGTCACAGATATACTGATGATAATCAACATATTTCTGCGTTTTTGTTCCGTAAAAGAGAATATCTTTATACAGCTTGCTGTTGTCATAAATGTTGCCGGGGAGATTATTCGGAATAGTCACTGTGGAAAGCTTCACGAAAGAATTCCCCCACGCTTTCTGCAAATCCCTGTCTGTCGGATATTTCACTTTCAGCCACTGGGCAAATTTTTCATTGTTTGCGTTTGAAAAGTCCTGTCCGTTTTCACGGTACAGATACTGAAACCATTCATTATTTTCAAGATGATATCCGATAATATGCTTCGACAGCTCACCGTTGGAGCTGACATAATCGACCAGATGAGCAAGCCTTCTGCTTGATTCTTCATTGAATAAATCTGACGCCATTGATACAACACCGGATTTTATGCTTTTATCTTTATACTGTATTATTTCGCTTTCGGGTATGGAGCCTGTATCGGGCATTGTCACCTTGACACGAAGCAGAATTTTTGCGTCCGGGTCCCCCTCTGAAATACTCTTAACGCTCTCGTGAAGATGAGAGTATAACTGTCTGTATTCCGCCTCGCTGATGCTGTCAAGGTCGGCATAATAATTGATATTTTCAATAATGGAGTGAAGATGTATTCCCGCATCAGCGGCAAATCCTGCCTGACTTGTTGTGACACCGTTGGGATTCGGGAAATCCGTATTGCCGAAAAAGAGGACGGGAGATGTAAGCTGACCGTTGATTGAAAGCCGTGATAATCCGTTAACCGAGATAACCTCTGATTCCGGCATATCCGCCGCAAAAGCAGGCTTCGGTGTGTCAATCGCAACACTTTCATTTTCAGCGAATTCTGCTGTTACAGCAACCGCCTCTTTGCAGGTGTATTTCACCTTGTTGTTTGCGAACGGAAGAATTGAAAAAATAAAGGCAAGAATGCCAGCAAAAAACCTTTTAAACATACATCATATCCTCCTG
>JAZRTO010000013.1:0-28800 GCA_045652065.1 Acutalibacteraceae bacterium | reverse complement strand
GGGGCCCGGCTTGGGATCGCCGTCATCGGGAAGCTGGCCACCATCGTCGGGGATATTATCATCTACACCCTGATCACCGAAAAGATCACCGATAACCGGAATGGATTCGAGATATGAGCAGGATGCAAGCGAAAGCGTAAGAACGAGAACTAAAGCTAAACTTAGGAGTCTTTTCTTCATTTTTGTTACCTCTTTCTTTTTTTGTTTTTACTAAAATATTAGTCCCGTTTATGTTAACACAAAATGTGTTATATGTAAAATATAAATAATATATGGTTACTATAAATAAAATTTATGATTATTGAAAAAGTATAAATTTTTTTACATAATATGTGCAGTATGTACGATGTGGTGTCTGTAGTGTTATTTTGCTTGTATTTTTCTTTTGAAGCATATATAATAATACTCATAAGGCAAGCAAGGGGTGAAAATTTTGTTTGACGGAATGGATTATGTGTATGAGGTGTATTTAGAAAAAAGCTTCTCGGGAGCGGCAAAAAAGCTCTTTATCTCACAGCCGGCGCTCTCAGCCTCCGTTAAGAAGGTCGAAAAGCAGCTGGGTATTACAATTTTTGACAGAAGCACAAATCCGATATCCCTTACCCAGGCAGGAAGGGTCTGTATAGAGTCCATTGAACGGATGAAGGCTTTGCAGCACAATATGCTCAACCAGCTCAATGACCTTTCCGAAATGAAAAGCGGAAGTGTCATTGTCAGTGCTGAAAACTTCATTTCCTCTTTCATTCTTCCTGATATTATAATCGAATTTATGAATATCTACAGCGGTATCACCGTTGAGCTTGTGGAGTCCCATTCCCACGATCTTAAAAATCAGCTTCTTGAGGAAAAGGTGGATATTCTCGTTGCTCACGACTTTGACCCTGAGCTTTTTACCGCCTTTCCCCTTGCAGATGAAACCCTTCTTTTAGCCGTGCCGCTGAAATTTTCCGTCAATGAGAAATTCACCGACAGGAAGCTTACAGATGAGGATGTAAGAAACAAAAAGTATCTGGATAAAAGCTGTCCCACCGTTGATTTGCAGGATTTTTCGGACGAGGATTTCCTTGTTCTGAAAAAGGGAAACGATATGTACACCCGTACAATGCAGCTCTGCGAAAATGCTGGCTTTGTGCCTAAGGTAAAAATTTATCCTGACCAGCTGCTAACCGCATATAATATGGCAAGAGCAGGGCTTGGCATCACCATAGTTACTGACAATCTGCTTCGTGCCGAGCGTGGAGCCTCCAAATGTGTATTCTACAAGCTTTCGGGCGATAACACAAGAAGAAAGCTTGCTATGGGTTATAAAAAGAAGAGATATCCCTCAAGGGCTATGGAAGCCTTTGTTCAATGCGCAAAACAAGTTTACGACAGAAAGTGAGTGCTTATTATGGAAAAGAAAAGACATTGGCTGAAGGGTGACTGCCACCTTCACACCGTAAATTCTGACGGAAAGAAGACTCCCGGGGAGCTTTATGATATGCTTTATGAGGCAGGCTTTGATTTTGCCTTCATAACCGACCATAACGTAAACACTCCCGGAAGAAAAGCATTTACCCACCGTGGTGTGGCAATTTTCCCCGGAATGGAGATTTCGGGAAATCTCGGCCACGTGAATATCTGGGGTGAAAATCTTCCCTTTGAAAGAATACCGCGTCCCGATACCGAGGAGGCTTACTATACTCTCATTGAAAAGGTAAGAGAGGCCGGCTGTCACATCAGCGTAAATCATCCCTTTGACAGAAAGCTTTCCTGGAAAATTGACCGCGACACCTTTAAGATGGATTCCGTAGAGGTATGGAATTCACCTATGCACACCGATAATATCTACTGTCTGCAGTGGTGGGCAGAAAAGCTTCTGAATGGTGAATTCATCCCTGCAGTAGGCGGCAGCGACTATCACGAGGATTATGTTGTCACCAAGCTTTTAGGCGTGCCCACAACCTATGTATGTGCAGAGTCAAACTCAATTGAGGACGTTCTTGCGGCAATTAAGAGAGGTAATGTTTTTGTTACAAATTCCCCCAAGGCACCGAAGCTTTTCCTTACATCAGGCGAGGCTATTCCCGGTGATAAGGTGAAATTTACTGAGTCCTCCTTTGCGACTGTTGAGGTCGAGCTGCTTAAAAAGGGTCAGACTCTTCGTATTTATCACAATGAAAATGTTATTTTTGAGCATACTGCAGCAAAGAATGAGAAGAGCTTCACCGCTTCCGTTCCCGTAAAGGAAGAGGGCTTTGTAAGAGCTGATGTGAAGTTTACATACAATGCCGTAGTAAAGGCAGGGTATGTGAAGGTTGCAGGAAAGGGCTTCGGTATGCACGATGAGGGCGAGCCTGTTCCCGATATGCTTTACTCCTTCACTAATCCCATCTTTTTTGTAAATGAGGCATAAATACCATCTTTGACGCACGATTAAAATTTAAGGATATCAGCCACCACAAAAACGGTTGATATCCTTGATTTTTTATGCATAACGGAACTATGCTTTGTGTTTGATTTTCGTTACCCTCGAAGGCGAATGAGCGTGCCGCTCTCTCCGTTTTTTATGTTAAAATTTTAGTAAAAAAATCCGCAGCACAACTTGTGTACTGCGGTAATTTTTTTATTCTGATATCAGAAGCTGATGAGGTCAAAAAGCATCTGGATATAGGACTTGAGCATATCAATGATTGCCTTTGCGAAGTTAACAGGGTAGTTTACAATTGAATCCATAAGGGACTGACCGAGATTTGAGTCTTCAGCCTTGCCGCCCTCGTCCTTGATGATGCCGTATGTATCAACAAGCTCAATTTCCTGAGTTTCATCATCAACGATGTATGCCTTGTAAATGAGTCTGCCGCCGTCAATTTCTGTTACAGCGAAGCATCCGCCCCAATCGCTTGTGGAGAAAGCCTTATCTGCAACATCAAGGATGGGTGACATTGCATCTTCATTTACGCTGTATCTCTTTGTACCTGCTGTAGAAGGAAGCACGTGTACAGTTCCTTCGGGATTTACTGCGAATGTAATCTGCTCGCCGTTTACTGTTTCTGTTACATATTCAACATTTTCAACAGCCTTGTCGCCGTAAACCTGAGTTGTTCTGAGATACATGTGGTCGTGACCTGCATATACCATATCGATGTCAAGCTCGTCAATGATGGGAAGAAGAACGTTTCTCATGATAACTGTGTCGGGCTTGTTAATGTTCTTACCTGCAGAATAAAGTGCACGGTGCATGAATATGAATTTCCATGTAGCATCGCTGGACTTCATATCGTTGATAAGCCAGTTTCTCTGAGCCTGAGTCATGGGATACATATCGTTGGAGTTAAGCACTGCAATGTGAGCATTGCCGTAATCGAATGAATAGTAAACGCCCTCAACAGACTGATTGTCGCTTTCATCAAGAGCAAAAATGTTCTGGAAAACGTTTGTGTTGAACTTGTTTGTGATGCTGCCGTCGTGGTTACCGGCAGAGGGTACGAGTGTGTAGTGATTATTTGCGAATGCGAAATTATTGAAATACCAGTCCCATTCGTCGTTTGTGTTGTCGTTTACAAAGTCGCCGAAGTTAGCAACGAAATCTGCATCGGGAGCAACCTCGAGAGCACCCTTAAGTGTAAGTGCTGCGTGAGCAAAATTTTCATCGCTGCTTGCCTGAACGTCTGTAATTGAAATGAACTTGAAGCTGTTGTCAGCGTCATCTGTTGCAACTGTGCAGGTTTCGCTCCAGAGATTCTTTGCTGCATCGCCTACTCTGTAGGTATACTCTGTGCCTGCTTCAAGGTCAGTAACGTATACCTTGTGAACATACTGGTCTCTGAACTTGGCTGTTGTGCCGGTATAAGCCTTAGCGCCGTCAAAGTCACCGTCAAAGTCAGCGGTCTTTACAATCTGAAGGTCAGATGCACCGTCTTCATAGGTGTACCATGAGAAGCCTCTGCCGTATGAGCCGTCTTCAATCATTGTGCAAGCTACTCTTTTTACCTCGTCTGCGGAAGCGCCCATTGCAAATGTGCCGAAAAGCATCATTATTGAAAGGACAACCGCAAGAGTCTTTTTAAGTGTGTTGTTCATAATAAATTCCCTCCGGAAAATTAGTTATATTTAGTATAGCACCAATGGGACGAATTGTCAAATTATAATTTTATTGGGGCGAAAACTTTACATATTCGTCATTGTGCATAAAATTTCAAAAAATCTTGTAACAGGGCTTCTAACAAAATAGTCAAATTTTTACTTGAAATTGAAATTTGTTTTTGGTAAAATTGTAATCGGAGGTGTTTAATTTGAACATCGTAAACGAAAAAACCTCTGATATTCCCGTTTATCTCTTCAGACAGGGAAGAAACTGCAGAGCTTATGAGTTCTTCGGCTCTCACATTGAAGGAGACAGGGTTGTCTTCAGAGTGTGGGCTCCCAATGCGGTTTCTGTCAGTGTTGTCGGTGAATTCAACGGCTGGAATGATGAAAGCCACCCCATGAGTAAAATTGCCGACGGAATATGGGAGCTGACAGCAGAGGGTATAAAGCAGTATGACAGCTACAAATACTCCGTACTCGGAGAAGACGGGGTAAAGAGAATGAAGGCAGACCCCTATGCCTTCCACGCGGAGACAAGACCTGCCAATGCATCAAAGGTATACAATCTTGACGGCTTTATATGGACGGATGACAGCTATCTTCAGGGTGTTTACAAAAGAGATGTCTATTCCTCACCCGTAAACATCTATGAGCTTCATGCAGGCTCCTGGAAAACCTATCCTGACGGACAGCCTCTTTCGTACCGCGCCCTTGCAGATGAGCTTGTGCCTTACCTTAAGGAGATGTCCTATACCCACGTTGAGCTGATGCCCGTGCTTGAGCATCCCTTTGACGGCAGCTGGGGCTATCAGGTTACGGGATATTTTGCGGTAACCTCCCGTTACGGCACTCCTCACGACTTTATGTATTTTGTAAATAAGCTGCACAATGCAGGTATCGGTGTTATCCTTGACTGGGTGCCGGCACACTTCCCCAAGGATGCCCACGGACTTTATGAGTTTGACGGCTCCTGCTGCTACGAGTATGGCGATCCTCTCAAACGGGAGCACGCAGACTGGGGAACGAGAATCTTTGACTTCGGTAAGAATGAGGTTATCAGCTTCCTTACCTCAAGCGCCTGCTTCTTCTTTGATAAATACCATATAGACGGACTCCGTGTTGATGCAGTTGCTTCAATGCTTTATCTTGATTACGGCAGACGCGACGGCGGCTGGAGACCGAATATTTACGGCGGACGGGAAAATCTTGAGGCAGTGGCATTTTTGAGATACCTCAATGAATCGGTTTTCAGAGATTATCCCCATGCTCTTATGATTGCAGAGGAAAGCACAGCCTGGCCTCTTGTTACAAAGCCCGTTTCGGTTGACGGTTTGGGATTTAATTTCAAGTGGAATATGGGCTGGATGAACGATATCCTGAGATATTCGGAGCTTGACGGACTTTCAAGAAAGTATAATCACGACCTTATAACATTTTCAATGTTCTATGCGTTTTCGGAGAATTTCGTGCTTCCCATCTCCCACGATGAGGTTGTTCACGGAAAGAAATCCCTTCTTGATAAAATGCCCGGAACCTACGAGGAAAAATTCAGAGGTCTTAAGGCATTCTTAGGCTATATGTATTCCCACCCGGGAAAGAAGCTTCTCTTTATGGGTCAGGAATTCGGCCAGTTTATTGAATGGGACGAGAAAAAGCAGCTTGACTGGTTCTTAACGGACTACGATGCCCACAGAAATCTTCATTCCTTTGTGAAGAAACTTAATAAGGTATATAAGGACAATGCCGCTTTTTGGGAGATAGATTACTCCTGGGACGGATTTACCTGGCTTGTCAGTGACGATAATCAGAACTCTGTTGCAGCCTTTGAAAGACGGGACAGAAACGGTGAAAGAATTATTGCAATATGTAATTTCACTCCCGTTACCCGTGAAAATTACAGAATCGGTGTGGATATGAGAGGCTCACTTACTTATCTTCTCGATTCCGAAGGTGTGGAATTCGGCGGCAGCCGTGATACCGCAAAAAAGCGTATATATACCGAAAAAGTGCCTATGCACGGAAAGGAACATTCATTCCCCGTAACTATTCCGGGACTTTCCTGCATATATCTTAAGTACAAACCCTACAAGGTGAAATCAAAGTAAAATATAAAACAAATAAAATCGGAAAGGACGACCCCCAGATGGCAAGAAAAACAGAATGTATAGCTATGCTGCTCGCAGGCGGACAGGGCAGCAGACTCGGTATTCTTACAAAGAATATTGCAAAGCCCGCAGTACCTTACGGCGGAAAGTACAGAATTATTGACTTCCCCCTTTCAAACTGTGCAAATTCAGGTATTTACACGGTAGGTGTTCTTACACAGTATCAGCCTCTTGAGCTTAACGACTATATAGGTAACGGACAGCCCTGGGATCTTGACCGTGCCGAGGGCGGTGTTCACATCCTCTCTCCCTATCAGCAGATAAAGGGAACAGAATGGTACAAGGGCACAGCCAATGCCATTTATCAGAACATAAACTTCATTGACCGTTATGATCCCGAATATGTTGCAATTCTTTCGGGTGACCATATATACAAGATGGACTATGCAAAGATGCTGGACTTCCATAAGGAAAAGGATGCAGCCTGTACAATTGCAATGCTTGAGGTACCGTGGGAGGAGGCCTCCCGTTTCGGACTTATGTTCGTAAACGATGACGGAGCCATCACCGCTTTTGAAGAAAAGCCCAAGGTACCCAAATCAAACAAGGCTTCAATGGGTGTTTATATTTTCACATGGAAGAAGTTAAGAGAATATCTTATAGCAGACGAAAACACTCCCGGATCATCCAATGACTTCGGTAAGAATGTTATTCCCGCAATGCACGAGGCAGGGGAGAGAATGTTTGCTTATAAGTTTGACGGCTACTGGAAGGATGTAGGTACCATCGACAGCCTCTGGGAGGCAAACCTTGACCTTCTCAATCCCCGTATCAATATTGACCTCAGCGATACTGACTGGCCCATTTACTGTAAGAATTCAGCCCTTGCACCTCACTTTGCATCAAAAAAATCCGAAATTCAGAATTCAATGGTATCAGGCGGCTGTGTAATTGACGGTAAGGTCGATTTCTCCGTGCTTTTCTCAAATGTTACCGTTGAAGAGGGCGCAAGCGTGGAATATTCAATTGTTATGCCGGGCGCAGTTGTTAAAAAGGGCGCTAAGGTTAAATATGCAATGGTTGCGGAAAATGCCGTAATTGATGAAAATGCTGTTGTAGGTGAAGCTCCCGAGGAAATAAAGGAGCTTGAAAAGTGGGGCGTTACCGTTATCGGCTCCGATATCACAATAGGCAAAAAGGCTAAAATTTCTGCAAATCTTATGATTGATGAAAATGTTAAGGAGGGTGAAGTAAAATGAACGGAAAAGATGTACTCGGTTTAATTTTTGCAAACACGGATGATGATGTAATAAGCGAAGTTACGGGTGTTCGTTCAATGGCATCCGTACCCTTCGGCGGTGCATACCGTCTTGTTGACTTTGTTCTTTCAAATATGGTAAATGCAGGTGTCACAAAGGTGGGTGTTGTTACCAATAACAATTACCAGTCTCTTATGGACCACATAGGCACAGGTAAAAACTGGGACCTTTCAAGAAAGAATGACGGAATTTATTTCCTTCCTCCCTTCAATGCGGAGGCTGTTGAAAATTACAACGCTTCAAGAATCGGCGCTCTCAAGAATATTCTTCACTTCCTTGAGAAGTCAAACAAGGAATATGTGTTTATGACAGACTGCACATATGTTGCAAACCTTGATCTTGATGAAATTTTTGACTATCACGAAAAAAGCGGTAATGATATAACCCAGCTTTATATGCACGGAAAAACACCTGCAATAAAGGACAATCCCGTGCTTGATAAGATTGAAGACGGCAGAATCACAAAGATGAGCCTCGGTACGGGCGAAGGGAAGACCACAGATTTCGCACTCAAGGCAATCATCATAAAGAAATCCCTTCTTGAAAGCCTTGTTTCCGTATCCTATGCAAAGGGTCTTGTTTCCTTTGAAAAGGATATTATTATGAAGAATCTCAAAAAGGTCAACGTCGGTGCTTACGAGATCAAGGGCTTCTGCAAGGTAATTGATTCGCTGAACGGCTATTTTGAAGCCAACTTCTCACTTCTTGATTCAAAGAATTACAGAGAGCTTTTCAACCGTGAAAGACCTGTTTATACTAAGGTTTATGACGATATGCCCACAGTTTATGCCCCCGACTGTGATGTGAAGAATTCACTTATTGCAGACGGCTGTATCATTGACGGTGAGGTTGAAAACTGCATTATTTTCAGAGACTGCCGTATTGAAAAGGGCGCGGTTGTAAAGAATTCCATTCTTATGCCTCACGGCTTTGTTGCTGAGGATGCATCCGTTAACTACTGCATCGCAGATAAGGCAGTGACTGTCAGAAGCGGCAAGCATCTCTCGGGTGCTGATTCTTATCCCGTTTATATCGGTAAGAACATTCACATTTAAGGAATGAACGTTTAAGGAGAAAAATATGAAAGTTTTATATGCTGTAAGCGAAGCCAAGCCCTTTATAGCATCGGGCGGTCTCGGAGACGTTGCAGGAAGCCTTCCTGCCGCTCTCAGAAAAAGACTTATCGGCTGCAGAGTTGTTATGCCCCTTTATGAGGGCATTCCCGAAAAGTTCAAGGCTGAAATGAAGTTCATAACACATATAACCGTACCCGTTGCCTGGAGAAGTCAGTACTGCGGTATTTTTGAGGCCAAATATAATGGTGTTATCTACTATTTCCTTGATAATCAGTATTATTTCAAGCGTCAGGGTATCTACGGACACTATGACGATGCCGAGAGATTTGCATTCTTCTCCCGCGCGGTCCTTGAAATGATTCC
The DNA here is from genome assembly GCA_045652065.1 of Acutalibacteraceae bacterium. GTDB lineage: Bacteria > Bacillota > Clostridia > Oscillospirales > Acutalibacteraceae > RUG806. The sequence continues at coordinate 19,869 of JAZRTO010000013.1, read as the reverse complement.
CTATATCGATTTTAAGCCTGATGTCATCAACTGTAATGACTGGCAGACGGCTCTTGTTCCCGTGTTCTATTCACTTTATTACGGAAATAAGCCCGGCTTCGAGAATATCAAGACTGCCTTTACAATTCACAATATTCAGTATCAGGGTAAATTCGGTGAGGAAATTCTTGAGGATGTTATCGGTGTACCCTATGAATATGCTTCACTTCTTCACAATGACGACTGCATCAATTTTATGAAGGGTGCTATAGAATGTGCAAATGCGGTTACAACCGTCAGCCCCTCATATGCAAAGGAAATTCTCGATCCCTACTATTCACACGGTCTTGATAATATCCTTGCTGCAAGAAGCTGGAAGATTCACGGAATATTAAACGGTATTGATACCGTTTCAAACGATCCCGGTGCCGATAAGAATCTTATAAAGAATTTCTCTGTTGAGGATATCTCGGGTAAGGCAGAATGTAAGGAAGACCTTCAGAAGACAATGGGACTTCCCGTAAAGCCCGACACACCCCTTATCGGTATGGTAACACGTCTTGTTTCTCATAAGGGACTTGACCTTGTTCAGTGTGTTCTTGAGGAGCTGCTGGCAACAAGCGATGTGCAGGTTGTAGTGCTGGGCTCAGGCGACTGGCAGTATGAATCCTTCTTTACAGAACTCTCCTGGAAGTACCCCGAAAAGCTTGCCGTTAAAATCGGATTTGTTCCCACACTTGCAAGTAAAATCTACGGCGGAAGCGATATCTTCCTTATGCCCTCACAGAGTGAGCCCTGCGGTCTTTCACAGATGTTTGCTCTTCGTTACGGCTCAATTCCCGTTGTACGTGCAACAGGCGGTCTTCGCGATTCCGTTCAGGATTCCGGTGACAACGAGGGTAACGGCTTTGTATTTGAGGACTACAATGCACACGATATGCTTCACACAATAAGACGCGCCCTTGAAGGCTATAACGATAAGGAAGGCTGGGCAATTCTCAGAAAGCGCGCTATGGAATGTGACTATTCATGGGGACGCTCCGCTAACGAATACATTAAGCTTTACAAAGCACTTATCAAAGGAGAATAATAATGGCAGAATTCATTTTTTCCGCTTTTGCTGATGAAGCAGGCGGCGGCTTACTTCATCAGATAGAAGCACTCAAGGCTAACGGCATTACACATATTGAGCCCCGCGGCCTTGATGAGGGTAATATTTCCACATTCTCCGCTTCTCAGGTAAGGGAAGTAAAGAAGATTCTTGACGAGCACGGTATCGGTGTTTCCTCCGTTGGCTCTCACTTCGGTAAAATCAACATAAAGGATGATTTCGGGGAGCATTTCGATTCCTTTAAGCAGTGTGTTGAAAATGCCGCTATTCTCGGTACGGAAAATATCAGAATGTTCAGCTTCTATATTGATGAAAATGAGGATTACGATTCCTACCGCGATGAGGTTTTCGAGCGTCTTGAAAAAATGGCTGACTTCGCAAGAAGCGGTAACATCTGGTGCTGTCACGAAAACGAAAAGGGTATTTTCGGTGACAATGATGTAAGATGCCTTGATATACTTACTACCTTCGAGGGGAAGATTAAGGGTATTTTTGACCCCGCAAATTTCATTCAGTGCAAGGTTGAAATTCTTCCTGCATTCGAAAAGCTTAAGAATTATATCGAGTATATGCATGTAAAGGACTGCAGAATGTCCGACGGCTTTGTTGTTCCCTGCGGTAAGGGTGACGGCAATATTGAAGAGGTTATAAGACGCTTCAGTAAAATGGAAGGAAAGCACTTCCTTACCCTTGAGCCTCACCTTAAGGTATTTGACGGACTCAAGGACCTGGAGCTTACGGGCGGTGCCGAATCCGTTAAGGAGGAATTCGAGTATCCCACCAACCGCGATGCATTCGATGCTGCATGCAAGGCATTCCACGAGGTATATGCCAGAGCAATGAACTGAAATTAATATATAAAATACCGTCTGCAGGGAAACCGGGCAGACGGTTTTTTTCAATATCAATATTGTTGTAAACGATAATACATTGTTAGGTTAGTGTTCGGTAGTGATGGGGGAGCCGCTGTTTTTTACACTATATTCATTAATTTTTACATCCTTTTTACTTTTACTTGTTTTTGTTGGAATTTTGTTGTATAATCTCTTTCGGCTAATTTAAGAAAAAGAGGAAAAAATTATGATACTTGGTATTTGTCTCGGTATCGGGCTTCTTTGCGCCCTTGCCGATATCTTTTTTGTTCTGAAGGAAAAGACAACAAAAAAGGTTGTTCACATTCTTTTCCGTGATACCCTTCTTACCATCCTTTTTCATTTCGGAATAATGAAATTTGTTTTCAGTACCTCCGATGTGTACGGCTTTTCGGGTGCAGAGGGCTCATATGTGCTTAAGGCAACAGGCATTTGCCTTGTTACTGCTTCTGTATATTTTCTGTTGAATATGCTTTTTGGTGAGCACAGCCTGGGAGAAGATGATACAGTGAAGAAAATCCGCGGTAACCGTGCAGTAAAGGTGCTTTCATCAATCTTCTTCGGTACGGGTGTGGCAGCACTTACTGCTACTGTTTGGGGAAAGGATTTCTTCGGTGACTTAACTCCCGACCAGATTCTTATTAACCTTAATTCTCCCACAGAGGGTACTGATGCAAGTGTTTATATTTCGGGTGTGGAAAATGTTGTGCTTACTACCGCACTTTTTACGGCAATATTTATAATTGCCACAGGTACAAACAAAAAGCTTGTTCTTACCTTAAAGGAAAAGGCTGTTACCGTTTTCCCCCGTGTTGCAATGAGAATTACATCAATGGTAATTGCTCTCTCCTTGCTTATCGGCGGCTGCTATTACGGTATATCCGAATTTCAGCTTGTAGACCTTTATCATTCCTACCTTACAGCATCTACCTTTATTGAGGATAACTTTGCTGATCCCGAAACGGTTAAAATCACCTTCCCCGAGAAGAAGCGAAACCTTATTCATATCTACCTTGAAAGTATGGAAAATACCTTCCTTTCAAAGGAGCTTGGCGGCTTTTGTGAGGACAATCTCATTCCCCACCTTTATGAGCTGAGCAAAGAGGGTGTCGGCTTCTCCCATCTTGAAGAGGGACTCGGAGGCTTTCAGGAATCCACGGGTGCCGGCTGGTCTGTTGCATCTATGGTAAATATGGGAACAGGTCTTCCCATGAAGGTGCCCGATAAGCAGAATCAGTACGGTGATGCGAACAATTTCCTTCCCGGAGCCACCGCCATCGGTGATATCCTTAAAGAGCAGGGCTACGAGCAGACTGTTATGTTCGGTGCAAATGCCGACTTCGGCGGTCTTACATATTACTTCCAGTCCCACGGTGATTACACAATAATTGACCATAAGGAAGTAAAAAAGAGAGGCTATGTGCCTGAAGATTATAAGGTATTCTGGGGCTATGAGGATGATAAGCTCTACGAATATGCCAAGGAAGAGCTGACACGCCTTTATGAAACAGGAAAGCCCTTCCACCTTATGATGGAAACTGCAGATACACACACTCCCGAAGGCTATTTAAGCCCCAAGGCTCCCAAGCCCTATGACGACAAGTATGCAAATGCAGTCCGTTATTCCCAGGAGGAAACAGTTAAATTTGTCCGCTGGATTCAGAAGCAGCCCTTCTATAAGAATACCACAATTGTTATTATCGGTGACCACCTGACGATGGCGAAAAAATTTATTGAAAGTCTTGACGGTATCGAGGATTATCACCGTTCCTGTTACAATCTCATCATCAATCCTGCAGGTGATTTAGATAAAATCCCCGAGGAGAGAAGATTCTCTCGTGACTGGGCAGTATTTGATATGTTCCCCACAATTTTAGCATCCATCGGCTGTGAAATTGAGGGTGACCGTCTTGGAATCGGCACAAACCTCTTCTCTGACCGCGATACGGTATTCGAGGAATTCGGGGTGGATTTCGTTAATGACGAGCTTGTAAAACGAAGCAACTTCTATAATTTCAACATTCTTATATAAAGAAAAACGGGAGGATTTTTCCTCCCGTTTCCTGTTATATAAAGTAAATAAGTGATGCTAAAAGAATTTCCGCTATAAAATATGTGTACATGTTGAAAAGCTTCAGCTTGAAGTTTTTTTTCTGCCTGCGGTCGAACATTAAAAATGAAATGGAAAAATCCGATGCCACAAAATTGAGTGCACCTGCAATACTGCATACTGCAACAAGGGGAGTTATTCCGTATTGCACCGCTTCAATTCCGAGAATTGTTGCCTTGCACAGCATTGTGAGAATTACCGCACCGTATATCATAATAGGCAGCTTCATAAAGCCGTGAAGGTTCATTCCCGACTTTATAATGCAGACAAGGAACAGGCTTGTAAGCGTTAAAATTATAATGATTTCGGGTATTGAGAACAAAGGCTTTTCGGGATAATATACGGTCATTGAGCTGATGCCTGTTATGTATGCTCTTATGAAGAAAATGTGAGATGACAGGAAGCAAAGGAAGCCCAGTGCTGTCCAGATTACGTGGAACCACATATGAAGGAAAAGGTCACCCAGCCACGAGAGAACAAGAGCCAGCATCATTGCCTTGTCAAACTCTGAGAATTCACCTGTCATAATGACACATAATACACCGACGGCTACATAGCCCGTAGCGCCCACCATTTTAAGGAACCAGGATTTGGGACATGCTCCGTTTCTTTGTGCTGCAACATAAGGATATGTAATTGCAATAACACCGGCGGCAATAACTGCCGCTAAGATTTTAAGCATCATAATTTATACATCCTTTTTTCTTCTTCTGAAAAAATAAATCTGCACAATAATAACGATTATCACAGCAGCAATACAAAGAATAATTCTCACGGGAGTTATCGTTGTACCTGCCGAGCCGTCCTCAAGTGACGAGAAATTTTTATTTACATCATTTGCTGCCTTGAAAAGCTTTGAATAGCACTCCTGCAAATCCTGAAGAGAGGATGAATTGTCATTGAGAAGTATTTCGGCTCTTGCCACGGCATCTGTATAAGCCTTTTTGATATCGGAAAGAATTTCATCCTTGAAATCGGGGAGAGTGTGATTTGTTACATACTTGTCGTAAAGAAGATGAAGATTATACCATGCTTCCCCACAGCTGTATTTATACTCCGAAAAGCGTTCTGCATGGTCGGTGATAATTACCGAATAACCCCTGGAGATAAGGTCATTCCAGTACATTTCGCTGTCTTCTCTGTAGCCTGAAATTTCGGGTGTTGTGGTGTCGCAGATAACTCTTAAATCCTCTGAAAAGCTTCCTACAACACTTCTGTAGTAATTTATGCCGTAGCGGTTTCCTGTTTTCAGCTCAACTGCCGCCGCACTCATATTTTCAAGTCCCCCTGTGTATGAGAGAATATTGAAAATTACATTTCCTTTTATTGAGCCTGCAATTACAGGTTTTTCGTCAAAGTTGGAAAGAGCTTCATTTATGTCCTTTATTTTTCCGTCCGTCATAATGACACACATTGCAAGAGCATCTTCTTGCGTCAGTACCGCTGTAATTTCGGGAATAAGAGTAGCCTTACATCTTATCATCAGGGGAATGTCGTTTTTTCTTGCGGTTTTTATTGCCTCTTTCAGTGTGGGGATTTTTTCCTTTGTTGCCTTTTCGTTACTGCCGCCCGAGGCTCCTCTGAGATTGTATGCCGAAAGAACCGAATAAGCGGTATCTGCTACCACGAAAATATCTTCGGAATCCAGCATTCTTTCCGTGGTGTCATCGGAAAAGAGAATAAGCTGACCGTCACGGGTGCGCTTTACGTCAACTGCAACAAAGTCAATTTCCGTTTTTGCAGCAGCCTCTATTGCCTTAAGAGTATTTTCGGGATATTCTCCCCATTCGCCCTTTGAAGAAACACCGAGTATTTCACCTGCAGGCTTTATGAAGCTTTCCATTGAGGCATAAATCCGTAGCTCTTCCTCTGCAGCCGCAGCAAAGGGAATAAAGCTTGTAAGCAGTATCGTAATTGATATAATTAACGAGAAAAATTTTAATTTCATATAAAAGTTCACTTTCGTTTAATATTGTTTTCAATATTTTACCATATACTTTAAATATATTACCATACAAAATTTACATTAACAAGCCCATTTTTTACAAGAGTGTTGTAAACTAAAAAACTTTGTATATATTGTAATCTGTATGAATTTTGATGTTTACAGATGGTGCTTTTTATGATATCATTATCTGTCAGAATAAACTTTTTTTGAATGGAGTAAATGTATGTCCTTAAAGAAAAAAGCAGTTGTTGCAGGTGCCTCCGTTGCTCTTGACGGTGTTCTTAAGTATATTGACAAAAGACCCGAGGACGGATTTGTAAAAATTCTTGAGTTTGCTGAAAAGCTCATCGGAAATATGTTTCCCCCCGAAAACTTTACAAAGCTCAAGGAGGGCGCAAAGGATCCTGACAACATTTATGTTAAGTTAGGCAAAAGCATAATTAACGATATTGATCGCGGTATTATAAAGCACACACTTCTTTCTCTCGGTGTTGAGGCAGGCTACTTCGGAACAAAGGAAGTAAGAGCAAACCGTGAAAAGTATGACTGTAATATTCCTTTCCAGATTCTTCTTGACCCCACAAGCGCATGTAATCTCAAGTGCAAGGGCTGCTGGGCTGCGGAATACGGTCACAAGCAGAGCCTTACCTATGAGGAAATGGATTCTGTTGTAAGCCAGGCAAAGGCTCTGGGTACACACTTTTATATGTTCACCGGCGGCGAGCCCCTTATCCGTAAGGATGACATCATCCGTCTTTGTGAGGAGCACGCGGACTGTGCATTCATGGCATACACCAACGGCACTCTCATAGATGATAAGTTCTGTGAAGAGGTAAAAAGAGTAGGAAACCTTGCCTTTGCATTAAGCATTGAAGGCACCGAGGAAAGCAACGACTTCCGCCGCGGTGAGGGTGCATACAAGAGAACTATGGAAGCTATGGCAATGCTCAAGAAGCACAAGTGCCTTTTCGGTATTTCCGTATGCTACACAAGACTCAATGTTGACTACGTTACAAGTGACGAGTTTGTTGATCTTATGATTGAAAGCGGCGTAAAATATGCCTGGTATTTCAACTATATGCCCGTAGGACACGGTGCAGATAAGGAGCTTATTCCCACTCCTGCACAGAGAAAGTATATGTACTTCTGGCTTCGTAAAATGAGAAATTCCAAGACAGGCAAGCCTATGTTTGTTATAGATTTCCAGGATGACGGTGAATTCGTAGGCGGATGTATTGCAGGCGGAAGAAACTATTTCCATGTAAATTCCGCAGGTGATATCGAGCCCTGTGTTTTCATTCATTATTCCGATTCAAACATACGTACCCATACTCTTCTCGAGGCACTTAAGAATCCTCTGTTTATGGAATACAGAAAGGGTCAGCCCTTCAATGATAATCATCTTCGTCCCTGCCCTATGCTTGAAAATCCCGACAAGCTCCGCGAAATCGTAAAGAAGACGGGTGCTAAATCCACAAACCTTATTATTGAAGAGGATGTAGATACACTTTGCGCACGCTGCGACGAATTCGCTTTCGAATGGGCACCCGTTGCAGATGAGCTCTGGGCAACAACAAAGCATCCCAAGACCCATACTCAGTATTACAGAGATAACGGCAAGGCAATAAGACAATAAACTACCGAATTTTCTTGATTGTCTGTTGGTTTTATGGTAAAATAGTTGTGATGCTGAGGGTGTCACAGCTATTTTTTTTAGGAGGAATTGAGATGAAAGCTAAAAAATTGATTTCAGTTTTATGTGCTTTGATAATAATTGTTGTTTCATTATCCTCTTGCGGATATGAAATAAGTATAAACAAAAAGGGTGAGGGAGATGAGCTTACCACCACCATTGTACTTTCTCCCGACGGCTCATTGCCCTCTGACAGCGGAAGCGCTCAGCTTCCCGACTCCACGACGCCTCTTTATGACGGCACGGAAACAAATCCCGATCTTCAGGTAGATACAAGCTTTGTCCCTGTTGCGATGTCCTCTGCCGATGTCATCACACTGTACAAGAGTGCTATGAATGATGTCAAGGTGCGCGCTCCCGGTTACACAAGAACCGAATATCAGGAGATGGAGGATGTTGAGGCTTTCGGCGGAGATGTTCAGCTGATGAACAGAATACTTAATCTTGTAGGTACGGAGCTGCTGAAGGAGTCGGGTGATGAGCAGAAGACCATACAGATTATGGCACACGATGACATTGCAGTCCGCGAAACCTTCCCCCTTTACGGTAAGGATGTAGGCTGTGAGCTTACAGATATGTCAATTATAAAGTCCGCTACCTGCTATGCAGACAGCACGAGCTATAAAATAGTTATCACCTTTGATGACCAGTTGAACCCCGAGCCCGATAACGGACCTTTTGCTCAGATTATGACTCCCATTGACCGTGAGTCTCTTACAAAGCCAATCGAGGAGTACCTTGTTGTGCTTGACTATAACAGCTTCAAATTTGATATTACCTATTCAAACTGCGAAATTATCTGTACGATTGACAAGGCAACAAACCGTATGACGTCCCTTAAGCAGAAGATGAATATGGATATTGATCTGGTAATGAATCTTGACCTTGTTATTTTCCAGACAAAGAATGTAAAAGCCCGGGGAAGAATTGTAAACTTCCTGGAATATTACAATTTCAATTGGAGCTAAACAAAAAAACTGTCACGTAAGTGGCAGTTTTTTTTCGTAGAATTATAAATTATGATTGAAAGGGGAGGGGGGCGCCCTTCCCGTCAGGAAGATTGTAATTATTACAGAATAAAGCTACAGAAAAAACGGGCGGGATAAGCCCGCCCATACCTTAATATCTGCCCTTAGAAAAATTTGCTCGGAAATTCGAATTCTTTTTACAGGCTTCTTAAGTATTTGATGCTTGTTTCTACAGCAGAAAGCTCTGTGTTGCCCTTGTCGGGTGCATCCTGCTCTACAATGAACCACTTTGCTCCCGATTCCTCGCCTGCCTTGATGATTGCAGGGATGTCCTGCATACCGTGACCTACGGGACGGAATGTAAAATCGTTCTCATCAGCAGTTTCGGTATCATCCTCTATGCCGATAAGCTCATAGAGCTTGCCCTTGCTGTCCTTGCTCTTTTTGTAGAAGTCCTTAAGGTGGATAACTGGAGTTCTGCCCTTATACTTAAGGATATAATCTGCAGGATTCTCGCCGCCGATATTGACCCAGCAGGTATCAAGCTCAGGATTGAGATATTCGGAAGGTACTGTGGAATACATAATATCAAGACCGTACTCACCGTCAACCTTTACGAATTCAAAATCGTGGTTGTGGTAAAGAAGCTCAAGACCTGCTTCTTTAGCCTTTTTGCCGATTTCACCGATTTTTTTAAGTGTTTCGGGATAATCGGGTGTGCCGGGACGGTATTTTTCCTCAACGTAGGGGATAACTATATACTGGCAACCGATTTCCTTGTAGGTTGCAATAACCTTATCAAGATCCTCTATCATGTCTGCAAGAGGCACGTGAGCAGCTACAGCCTTAAGTGAATATTTGTCGAGAAGCTCTTTTACTTCTGCTGCAGTCTTGTCGAAAAGACCTGCAAATTCAACACCCTCGTAGCCCATTTCGGCTACTTTTTTTATTGTTCCTTCAAAATCCTTTGCCATTTCATTTTTTACGGAATATAACTGAAGACCTATAGGTAACATATCAATTCTCCTTTGAATTTATTTCTTTTATTTTACCATAGCAGGGTGTCTTTTACAATAGGTAATTCTCTGAAAAAGTCCTCTATATCCTTTATTGTAACAGTGTCTCTTGTTGTGATTCCCAGTCTTTCTCCCGTTACATCTCCGGCATAAACTGAGGCGGTTATAAGGGCTGTAATACAAAAAATCACAAAGACTGTCAGAAGAAAATTTTTTACTGCTGAAAAAAGCTTTCTGTCATATTTTATCGTTTTGTTTTTTTTCATAATCATCTATTATCCCTGTCAGTACCTTTCCCGTAAGATATCCCGAATACAGTGCTTCATCCAGGGTATTTGCATCTGTGCCTATTTCGAGAAGTACAGAGCAGACTCCTAAATCCATATTATATTTTCTCTGACAGAAGAATACGGGCTTCATAAGTCCCTCTGCAATTTCCTCTGCAGTCTTCTGAAAAAGAAGTGAAAATTTCAGATTGTTTTCCCAGTTGGGAAAATCCGATATGTAGCCGTCTTCAGCGCCTGTAATTATCATAATCTGAGCTGCTTTTCTTCCGTTAATTTCTGCTGTGGGCTTTGCATGCTCTGTGTCGGAATAATAAATTGCATCTCTGTGTACATCAAGCACCAGCTGAATTGTGGGATACCTTTCAAGATATTCCTCCACAGATACTCTTGAGCGGGAATATGCCCCCTCATAGCTTTCATCATAGACGGATTTATCGTGAATAAAGCCTATGCCGTTTTCACTGAGCACCCGGCAGATTTCCTCTCCTATACGTATCATATTTTTCGAGCTGTCGGTGCTTCTGGTCTTAAAGTCCTCATAAAATACTCCGTTATCTGAAAGGAGATAGGTTTCCGTTGTGTGGGTGTGGTATATAAGCACCGTGGGATCGGCTTTATCCTTTATTTCAATATCCGGCTCCTCTTGGAGTAATGCTTCAAAATCAGGCTTTTTCGTTGATGTGGTATTTTTAACGGAAATACCGTTTATTGTGTCCGTTGCACCCGAGGTACGGAAAAAAACCTCCTTTGTGCTTCCCGATACGGCAGATTGTCCGAAAGCCTCAAGATATTCTTTTTCAAATTCCAGTACATCCTGAGGTGTTTTATATTCCGTCGGCTCGGTGTTTTCGGACTCTTCGGTAATAAGGGGCTGTGTTGAGGTTTCGGGAATAGTGATCGGTGCTTCCTTAGCTTCCTCAGCTTCCTCTGATTCCCGGACAATCAGCATTGCACAGCCTGAATCAACAAGCAGGGAAAGAGGCACGGCAAATTTTATTGTAAGAACAAGAGCAAGCAGAGAAAGTGCAATTTTTATGCTCCATATACTGCTTGCCGAAAAAGTATTTTTCATCCTGATAGCCCCTTTAAGATAACTTCTTCTTAAATTTTATGGCATCGTCAGGGAAATTATTTCTTTTCGGGACAATTTTTTTTGTAAAACCGAATTAATCCCAAGGGCAATAAGTCTTGCTCCGCCCGAGGTTATAAGGTCAGTATCCTTGGGTGTTACCATCATATTTCCGAATTTACCGTCAGCGGCTTCCTTGCCCGTAAGGTCATAGGAAAGGGTAGAGGCATCAACCACCGTGGGGATGCCGATGGCAATTACGGGAACACCGAGAGTTTCCCGATTCAGCGCCTTTCTTCTGTTGCCCACACCCGAGCCCGGCTCTATTCCTGTATCACACAGCTGCACGGTGGTACCCAGCCTTTCAACACTTCTTGCTGCAAGAGCATCAATAACAATAATGCAGGAGGGCTTTATTGTTTTTGTTACGCCCGAAAGCATCTCTGCGGTTTCAATGCCCGTTTTTCCCGTAACACCTGCGTAAATTACCGCAACCTCACGAAGACGGGGGAGCTTCAGCTGTTTTTCAGCTTCCTTTGGTATATGTCTTGTTGCAAGCACGGCTTCGGCACAGCGGGGACCTATGGCATCGGGGGTTATATCTGCATTTCCCAGTCCCGCTACAAGCACGGTGCCCTCGGAGGGAATCAGTCCGTCAAGGCTTTTTATCAGCATATCAAGTCTGCCGTCACAAAGTGTTGACGAATCGGGGAAGGAATCCATTTCAAGTGTGATGTATTTTCCCTTTGGCTTACTAAGGGCATTTGCACCCTCATCGCTTGTTATTTCAATGATTGTAGCTTTGCAGTTATTGTTTTCCTCAAAGGAGAGAAAAACTCCGTCAATTTCCGTGTCGGTATTCATTTCCTGTCTTTCAACGGCCAAATCTGTCCTTATATTCATAATATCACCGCCTTTATTTTTGACACCTTTGTCAATAATATACAAAGCCTTAAAAATATAAAAAAAACAGTTGATTTTCTTGATTCTTCGTGATATTATATAGGACGTATGAAGAGAAGGAGGTGTAATACTATGCCCAATATCAAGTCCGCAAAGAAGCGTGTCCTTGTTAACAAAACAAAGGCTGCTCGTAACAAGGCTACTAACTCTGCACTCAAGACAGCTATCAAGAAGGCAAACATTGCTATTGATACAAATGCTGCAGACAAGGCTGCCGTTGTCAATCTCGCTGTAAAGAAGATCGACCAGGCTGCTGCTAAGGGTCTTATCCACAAAAACAATGCAGCTCGTAAAAAGTCTGCTCTTGTTACAAAACTCAATAAGGCATAAGAGTGCCGAGCTTTTTGCAGGCACTCCGCATTTTACGGAGTTGCTCCGAAATCACGGATAAACGGACCGTGTTAAACCGTTTATCCCAATTCTGAAAGGACGGTAATACAAATGAAAAAAGCACTTAAGATAATCGCTATCGTTATAGCAATTGCCGCTGCAATAGCCGGTATTTATGTTGTTGTTACAAAGTTTATTAACAAAAAGCAGAACACAACAGATGAAGAAAATTATGTATCCTGCTCTTGCGAAGAAGAGTTTTCTTCCGAAACAATAGCATAATTAATGCGTAATTAAAAAGACGGCCTTGAGCCGTCCTTTTTTATTATATGGGAAAATTTATAAGGGGTATCAGCCTTAATCGGTTGATACCCCTTTGTGTTTACTCTGAAGCTTTTGTTATGCACTTTACCGTGTATTCTGCAATGCGAAGTCCCGCCTGAGAGGGGATAAAGCTGATGCTTGAAGGGGGAAGGCGTTTTTCGTCTTCGTTTTCAGGGATGAATTTCGGGGAAACGGGGCTTTCAGGGGAGTAAAGCACGGTTACCTTTTTAAGTCCCGCGTCACGGTATTTTTTTCTCATAACACGGCACAGAGGACAGTATTCAGTTTTGCTTATATCCGTAATTTTGAAAAATTCACCCGACAGCTTTGCTCCCGTACCCATTGATGCAATAAGGGGAATTTCCATATCTTCACACTTTACGGCAATTGCAGTTTTTGCATTGGTATCATCAATAGCATCAATACAGAAGTCATATTTTTCACCGAAGAAGCTATTGATGCTTTCCTTTGTTACAAAGTCTGAGATTATTTTTACCTTGCAATCAGGGTTGATATCAAGAATTCTTTCCCTTGCCACCTCGGTTTTGAATTTCCCTACGGTGGAATGAAGGGCATAGAGCTGACGATTTATATTTGAAAGGGATATTTTATCTCCGTCAACAAGAGTAAGGACACCTACACCTGCACGGGCAAGGGCTTCTGCCGTGTATGAGCCTACACCGCCCAGACCAAAGATTATAACGCTTGAATTATTAAGCTTTTCTACAGCCTCAGCCCCTAAAAGCATAGCCGTTCTTGAATATTCATCTTTCATAAATTCCCTCTGTTTCAGGTTGCTTTGTTTTTTTAGCTTCTTTGAAGCTTCTAATATCATACATCTTTTTTATAATATATACAAGACTTACTTGCTTTTTATTAGAAATAATAGTAAAATTAGTATGACTATGTATACAGAGGGGGATTTTATGAAATCCATTAAGTTGAAAAATTCTCTGGCAAGAGAAATAAAGATTTACGGCAAGTATGATTCCGCCGTTCCCAAGGGCGCATTTTCCGTGAAAAGCGGTGCTCCTGACCTTTCAGGTGTGCTTTATCCTCTTCCTGCAAGAAAGAAGGATTATACCTGCTTTGCAAAAAGCGAAAAGGCATTATGGCTGGGCGCTCCCAACGGTGTTACCCGTTATGAGGAAAATGCAGCTAATGATGTTGATAAGGTGCAGTTCTTCTCTGCTACAAGGGATCTTCCCGATAATGACGTAAAGGCAATTTATGTTGAAGAGGGCGAAAAGGAAAGCGTATGGGTGCTTACAGCTACTGCCGTAACAAATATCGTTCTCAGTGAAATTACCTGTGAGGAAAAGGCTTTAAGACTTACCGAGGAAACCGAAAAGTATGTTTCCCGTCGCGGTATGTGTACACAGAGAACACTTACGGTACCCAGAGAGCTTGAGTCTGTTGTTCCTTACGGTCATTCCGACAACTCGGGTACATTTACCTGCGGATATGCCATAGGCGAGCTTTGTAAATATGACGTATACAAAAAGAAGTACGGTGCGGATGATGAAAGAACAATTGCAGCAAAGCACAGTGCAATAAGAGCTTCCGAGGCTTGTCAGCTGCTTATGTATATTCCCGGCCGCGGTGACGGCTTTGTTGCGAGAACATATATGGTTCCCACTGAGCCCGTGCCCGATGACGGTCTTTTTTACAAGAAAATGGGAGATAAGGCTGTAGTGCTTCCCACGACGGGTGCAAAGAAGAGAGGAATTGCAGGCAAGGAAATATATGCAGGCGCACCTATTCCCGAAAGACTTTCTCACCTTTATACCGATCTCGGATATTCTCACGACGGTATTGTTTACAAGGGAGACACAAGCTCCGATGAAATCACTCTTCACTATCTTTTCATGTATTTCTTCCACGAGATTATGGGTAAAGAAGATCCCGAGCTTGATGAAATCGTAAAGACTGCAGCAAAGAACACAATGAAGCATATAATTGACCACGGCTTCGAATTCCACGAAACATCAACAGGTAAGCCTACCACATGGGCTAAGTGGAGTAAATCATACTTTGAAACACTTCTCGGCTGGTCTGACGGCTGTCTTAATGCTACGGAGCTTCTTATGTACCTGAGAGTTACTATGCATATAACAGGCGAAAAGGGTATCTGGGAGGAAACCTACAATAAGCTTGTAAATGAGGACGGCTATGCAAGACTTACCTCCATTCATAAGGAACGCTTCCACATTTCCGCACTTCTTGAGGGCGGTGAGGATGTAGAAGGTCTTATGTACGGTGATAATATGCTTGCAACAAGTGCTTACTGGCTTCTTATTACCCTTGAAGACAATGCTCAGCTTAAGGAGCTTTACAAACACGGCTACAGAGGCTGGAACGGCACATTCCGCCGTGAGCATAATCCTGCTTACGACATTCCCTTTATGCTTTCTTGTCCCGATGATGATATTGATACCGATGCACTGTCTGATTGGTTCAGACGTGTGGGTGTAACAAGACTTGTTACATCTGTGGGTGTTTCATCCCGTTATGATGTGCCATGCCGTTACCGTTTCGGCGGAGAGAAGGAAACATCCTGGAGAATTGCTCCCGATGAATTCCCCATTTCAAAATATGACAGAAATCCCTATTCGTATAAAGACCACGAGGGCGGACGTGACTGCTACCAGATAGAAAGCGCGTATGTTTATACCTTTGCCTATTGGCTCGGCAGATACGCAGGACTTATTGAGGAGGAATAAAAATGGCTGATACATCAAGAGTACATCTTATAGGCAATGCCCACCTTGATCCCATATGGCTTTGGCGTTGGCAGGAGGGCTGCGGTGAGGTTCTTCAGACCTTCAGAAGCGCACTTGACAGACTTAATGAATATAACGATTTTGTATTCACCTGCTCCTCTGCTGCCTACTACAAGTGGGTTGAAGAAATTGATCCTGATATGTTCGCTGAAATCACCGAACGTGTAAAGCAGGGCAGATGGGTACCCGTAAACGGCTGGTGGGTACAGCCTGACTGTAATATGCCCTCAGGCGAATCCTTTGCCCGTCAGGCACTTTATTCTCAGCTTTATTACTATGAAAAATTCGGCAAAATCTGCACAACAGGCTACAATGTTGACTCATTCGGTCACAATGCAATGATGCCTCAGCTTCTTTTCAAGGGCGGTATGACAAACTATGTTTTCCAGAGACCTACCCCCAACGAAAATCCCGATATTCCCGTAACCTTCCTTTGGGAAAGCACGGACGGATCAAAGGTGCTGACCTACCGTCTGCCTCACGGCTATGCAAATCACGGAAAGAATGCCATTGATTCAAGTCTTGAATGTGCCGAAAAGTTCATTAATGAAACAGGCCACGGAATGATGCTGTTCTATGGTGTCGGCAATCACGGCGGCGGTCCCACAAAGGGCGATATTGAATATCTTAAGGAAAATATGGCACGCGAGGGCTGGCATAAATTACAGTTCTCTTCCCCCGATTCATATTTCAAGGCACTTACCCTACAGTTCCCCGACCTTCCCTTATGGAAGGATGAATTACAGCACCATGCAAGCGGCTGCTACAGTGCTACAAGTATGGTTAAAAAGCTTAACCGTCAGGCTGAAAATTCACTTTTCGCTTCTGAAGTCTTTTCAACTGTTGCAAGCAAGGAATATAAAATGGATGCAAAGACAGAGGACTTCAAGACCGCCTGGAGAGAGGTCTGCTTCAATCAGTTCCACGATATTCTCTGCGGCTGCTCCATTATGGAGGCTTACGACGATGTAAGAGATTCCATGGGACATGCAATGAATCTTTCCTCAAAGATTTATAATGAAGCAGTGCTTCGTATTGCAAGAAAGATTGACACCTGGGTAGAAGGTGTCTCCGACCCTGTATGCACAGAGGTCAGAAATCAGGACTGCGGAAAATTCCCCCGTCCCGTTGTTGTGTTCAATCCTCATTCATTTGATATTGAAGTGGCTGTCCGTGCATATAATGCATCAAACAAGGTAACAGATTCCGAGGGTAACGATGTGCCCTTCCAGAATGTACGTTCCTCCCGTTCAAATGACTCTCATATGGATACCTGCTTTATTGCAAAGGTTCCTGCTCTCGGTTACAGCACCTACTGGCTTTCCTGGTGGAGAGAGGGTGACGAGGTAAAGAGCGTTTCCTCCGATATCGCAGCAGACGGTCTTACCATTGAAAACAAGTACATTAAGGCTGTTTTCTCCGAAAAGACAGGTGCAATAGTAAGCCTTATCAATAAGGAAACAGGCTTCAATTATGCAAGTGAGGAAAAGGCAGTTGCCGTTCCCACAGTAATTGATGACCACGAAACAGACACCTGGGCACACAATGTATTCAAGTTCCATAACGTAAAGGGTACAATGGAATTAGAGGAAATAAAGCTTGTTGAGGCAGGTCCTGCCCGTGCAGTTGTACGAGTAAAGAGTAAGTTCGGTGAATCCCACCTTACTCAGGACTTTATCCTTGCTTCCGATTCTAAGGTGCTTCGCGTTAAGTGCAAGGCATTGTGGCAGGAAAAGTTCACCATGCTTAAAATGTCCTTCCCCGTTGACGGTGAAAATGCAGAAAATACCTATGAAATTCCTGCAGGCTTCATAAGAAGACCTGTAAACGGTGAAGAAGAGTCTACTCTCAGATGGGGTGCAATCTCCTTCGATAACGGTGAAAGAAGAACACTTGCAGTGCTTAATGACAGCAAGTATTCCTACGACTGTCCCGGAAATGACCTTCGCATCACTCTTATTAGAAATGTTATTTTTGCAGACCACTATTCACACCGTCCCGAGGCAGATTTCAACTTTACGGACGAAGGCAAGCAGACCTTTGAATACGGTATTTTCCTCTGTGACGGCGCTCCGGAACTCGCCGGCATCACAAAGGAAGCAGCACTCTTCAATGTCCGTCCCGTAACAGTTCCCGAAAGCTATCATAAGGGCTCAGAGCCTCAGACAAAGAGATTTATCTTCTGTGACAAGGAAAATGTCATTATGACCGCATTCAAGCTCTGTGAGGACGGCTCAGGAGATGCAGTTATCCGCTTTGCCGAAACTTCAGGCAAGGAAACAAGAGCAAGCATCGTATGCGATATGCTCGACTGCGGCTTCAAGGCAGACTTCCTTCCCTGTGAAATCAAAACCTTCCGTGTTGATAAGGAAGGCAGAGTAACGGAAGAAAACTTCCTTGAGGGTATTGTCAGAGCATAATCTGATGCACAGATTATGCAGTGATATTTTTTGCGATGTAAAAAGTGATATTGATGCTTCGCAGTGATATTGATGCTTCGCATCAGTGATATATTTTCCTTCGGAAAATGCTCCGGAAGGCACTTCGTGTCTTGCTCCGCTACGCTCTATAAAAAAGTGCAGAGGCTTTATGCTTCTGCACTTAATTTTTATGTTTTTTTGTTAGAAATTCCTCTTAAAATTTCTTAAGATGAATATTTTTGTTTTTAAGATGAATATGTTGATATATTAAGATGAATATTTCTTGACAACCAGCGAATAATAATATAAAATAAATGTATATTAAGCTGTGCGGTGATATTGATGAGATTTTCATATGAAAGAAAAAATGCTATTAAGATGTATCTGCTTGAAAAGATATCCACAGGTGATAATGGTATTACAAAAACTGTATCCGACACCTTCAATATAAGCAGAAATACGGTAAACTCGTATATTAATGAGCTTATAGAACAAGGAATTATTGAAAAGGAGCAACGGGATGTTTACAAGCTTGTAAAAAAGGCATACCGTTATTTGCTGAAACGAAATGAAGGGCATCTTGACAGTGATACTTATGCCTATATCAATTGCCTTGAACCTCATATAAATGATTTAGCTGATAATATATTAAGAATTTGGGATTATTCTTTAAGTGAAATGTTCAATAATGTAATAGATCATTCCGGAGCAGAGTTGCTTGAACTTATTATACTGCGGGACTATATGTCAACATCTGTATTTCTTAAAGATAACGGTGTGGGTATTTTTGATAAAATCAAAAATCATTTTAATTTGCCGTCTCTTGATGAAGCAATATGTGAGCTTTTTAAGGGTAAGCTTACTACAGATTCACTGAATCATTCGGGAGAGGGAATTTTTTTTACATCAAAGCTTATGGATAGGTTTTATATTATTTCCGGGAATAAAATATTTACCACGGATAAATATGAGGATGAGCATATTGCTACTATCAAAAAAGAGACAACAGTCGGAACATTGGTTTTTATGAGTCTCTCCAATTTTTCTAACAAGAAAACTTATGAGGTTTTTGATGCTTACTCAAATGAAGATGACAGCTTTACCAAAACAAAGATACCAATGAAAAATATTTTTCCCGATGCACCGGTTTCTCGCTCTCAGGCAAAAAGAGTATGTAACAGGCTTGATAAATTTAAGGAAGTTGTAATTGATTTTGACGGACTTCAATGGATGGGGCAGGGGTTTGCTCACCAGATGTTTGTTGTTTACAAGAATCAGAATCCCGATATTAAGCTTATTCCCGTAAATATGAATGAAGCTGTTACAAAGATGTATAATCATGTAATGTCGGAATAATAAAACGTGCAGAAGTTTTTACGCTTCTGCACTTCATTTTTTTATAGTTTAGTTGTTGCACGAATACAGTATAGTATTCTTTTTATACAAGCTCTGCGATGTCGTAGATGAGCTTCTCTGTCTTTTCCCAGCCAAGGCAGGGGTCGGTGATTGAGCAGCCGGGGATTTCGTCGGGCCCTATTTTCTGCGCACCGTCAACAAGATAGCTTTCAATAATGAAGCCCTTGACCATTTTGCCGATTTCCTCATTGTGCTTCATTGAGTGCAGAACTTCCTTTGCAATACGGGGCTGTTCAAGATATTTTTTGCCTGAATTTCCGTGATTTGTATCTACAATACAGGCAGGATTGGTGAGTCCCGATTTATTGTAAAGCTCACAAAGATGTGTGAGATCCTCATAGCGATAGTTCGGGATTGCTTCTCCGTGCTTGTTTACGTAGCCTCTTAAAATTCCGTGAGCCAAGGGATTTCCCGAGGTTTCCACATCCCATCCACGGTAGATAAATTCGTGACTGAGGTGAGCAGCCGTAATTGAATTCATCATAACATTAAGGTCTCCCGATGTTGGGTTTTTCATACCTACGGGTACGGTTATTCCGCTTGCAACCAGACGGTGCTCCTGATTTTCAACGCTTCTTGC
>JAZRTO010000012.1:0-36583 GCA_045652065.1 Acutalibacteraceae bacterium | reverse complement strand
CGTGTGATCGGGAAGCTTTGCAACAGATTCTGTATAAGTATCACCACATCCGCAAGTGTATGTCACACCCCCCTCTGCAAGATGTGTTGCAGGTGTTGTGATTTCTGATGTATGACTGTGACCGGTTGCTTCAGAAGTGATTGTTTGCTCCTTTATAATTTTTCCACAGAGAGTACATTTTTCACCTGCAGACAAACCATTTTCAGTACAGGTAGGGGGAACATCAGGAATTTGTTCAACATTTTCATGTTCACAATTAATGAAGTGTACTGTAGCATTGATAAACTGGTCATTATAAAAAGGAGAAATTTCAATTAAATTCCATTCGTCTTCAGTTCCGTAATAATATATATCATTGAAGTTAGCGGCCATAAAAAATGCACCAGCACCTATACTTTTGATATTGTTATACAATGTTATATCTTTAAGACTGCTGCATCCGTAAAATACAGTTCCTTTAATTTCGGTTATTCCATTCGGCATGTTGATTTTTTCAAGTTTTGAACATTCCGCAAATGCACTTCCACCAATTTCTGTTATACTATCCGGCAAGTTTACCTGCTTCAGATTGCTTGACTTGTAAAAGGCACTTTTACCGATTTTTGTTACGCCGTCAGGAATATCAATCTCTACAAAATTAGAAGCATTATAGAAAGCATAATCACCGATACTTGTTATTAACTCCGGGAAGTTTATTTCAGTTATAATTGATTTGGCTTTTGCCCATTTTTCTACAAAGTATGATTCACCATATGTTATTTCTTCTGAAAAATCTTTCATATCGCCAAAACCGATAATATCAAGAGTAGTTTTATTAAGCAACCAAATCATATGCTTTCCAAGATAACCAATATCATCAATATTAAGAACGGGAGAGAGATTTTTAACAACATTATCATCAATGGTAATACCATTCCACTGATTTTCTGTACCTGTATAGTATATATCACTTAATTTTGTGGAAGAAAACGCGTCTTCAGCAATTACCGTTATACTCTCCGGAAAGGCAACAACAGATAAATTGCTACAACCACTGAATGCATTTTCAGATATTTTCTTCACATTTTCAGGAATGACAAAAACATCAAACTGACATCCGGAAAAAGCATTTTCCCCGATTGTCTCAAGACAATTATCATATGTATAGTTAATTTCTTCAATTCCGCTGTTTGCAAAGCAATATTCATCAATAAGCTTCAATGAAGACGGAATATATACACTCTTAAGTGATGTGCAACCAAAAAATGCATATTTACCTATTTTTTCCCAATTATAAGAATCAAATTCTTCAACTTCTAATTGCGAACATCCATAAAATGCATAATCGCCGATATTGTCTGTACCGCCGAGCCGGATACGTTTTATTGCTTCTCTGTAAGCATACCATGGAACATCAGTGTCATCAGAGAAATTATACATTTCTCCGCTTCCCGATGTTGTTAATAATCCGTTTACATCAAGAGTCCAGTTTAAATTATCTCCGCATTTACCGGAAGCGATTATTTCAATTTCATCCGATGCTTCTTTCCATTCCTCTTCATCAAAGATAATCTCATCAGCAAGTGCATAAAAAGGAATTGTTGATATCAGCATTAGCAGAGCCAAAATGACCGATAAAAATTTCTTTGCATGGTTCTTCATTACTTTTCCTCCTTAAAAATAAAAAAGTGCGTCTGCAAAGAGACGCACCGAAAAATGCATCTCATTTGCTGCGACACAAATCTTAACTCTTCCTACGGGATATAGTTAAACAGAGACACATTTTTACCAAAGAAAGTGTCTCCCGTATAAGAGTAAATATGAAGATTTGTTGTCGCAAACTCAATATAGCACATTATTCCGATGACTTCAAGCAAATATCAAAATTTTCTTTTTTTAGAATACAATCAAGTAAAAATTCTGCCCCCATCTTACGATGAGGGCATTTTGTTTGTATTTCAGATTAACCTTTGTTTGGTTTTGTGATTATTTCTTTATTACCTTGAATGAAAGTGTCTGTTCACCGAGGTTTTCGCCTGTAATAGTGACGGTTACATCCCCTGATTCTCCTGTTGTTTTAATCCAGAATGCACGGGCGCCGCCTATAAGGGCAAATTCATCAGGGCCGATAATTTCGGCAGGACCGTCAACCTTTACCTTTATGCTGTTATTTGCAAAGGGCAGTCTGTTGCCGTTAAGATCCTGACACATAAGCTGAACTCTTGTTACATCATAGGTCTTATCTTCAATAAGAGTATCGCAGTCAGCCTTTACTTCAAGCTGCTGTCCTGCAACGGCTGTACGTGTAACGGATTTTACAAGAACACCGTCCTTATATCCGTCAAAGCGGTATTCTACCTGCTCATCACCCCAGTTTGCAAAGTACTTGGTGATAAGGTCAACCATCTGAGAGATTTTCATCTTACCCTTAAGGAATGAATAAGCAACCTCAAGATAATGCTGAGGAGGCATAATGTAACCGTATTCGGCAGCCGCAACAAGGGCATTCTTAAGAGGTGCTGCAACCTCGGGATCCAAGCCGTCATCCTCTACAAGGCTGTTTCCGATAAAGTCCTTGGGAAGAATTGGAGGATGAGGAAGGTTGGGATAAGATTTTTTATCGGGATATGCAGTAGACTTATACTTACCGTTTTTATAAATCTTAACATAGTCACAGTTTGTAAAAATGTAGGTCTGACCGATAATTGCACCGGGATGCTCACCGACATCCATAGCAGATGAGGTTTCGAGCACGGGAATATCATCCTGCTGTGAAGCATAAACTGCACCTGCAAGCTTGGGGATACGGAACATATCGGCTACACCGTGGTAGCATATTCTGTCACCGCTGCCGAAGTCCTTGTGTGTATTGTAGTCTGCCATACACCAGCCGATTGCACCCGTGTGGCGCTTTGAGCCGAAGGAGGTATTCTGCACACGGAGATGTCTTAAGGCATGCTCGGTACGAAGAGCCTCTCTGTCAAAGGTCTTTGTGGGGAACATATGGCCGTTATGCTCTGTTACGAGATAAGGCGCCTTGAAGCCACAGGCGATTGTTGCAGGAAGAAGCTTTATTGCACCGCCCGTATGAATAAAGTCATTGTATGTATAAACATCCTCTAAAAGGTGACTCTGGGGGAAGTTACGCACACCGCCCGTCTGTCTTGTGGGGTCAAGAGAGCGAGCAAGAGCATTGGTCTCAGTGTAAAATTCGTCACAGTCTCCGCCCTCATTTACGCGGACACCCCAAAGCACTACTGAAGGATGGCTTCTGTCTCGGATAACCATTGAGCGGATGTTATTGAGGCAATTTTCTCTCCATTCCCCTTCGCCTAAGAACTGCCAGCTGGGCATTTCCGTGAACACAAGAAGACCTATTTCATCACAACGGTCGAGGAAGTGGATAGAATCGGGATAGTGAGCGGTTCTTACAATATTACAGCCCAGAGTGTATTTCATAAAATCCGCATCTGCTCTCTGTGCGGAGGCAGGCATTGCGTTACCTACATAAGGATAGCTCTGATGGCGGTTAAGACCTATGAGCTTTACCTTTCTGCCGTTAAGAACAAAGCCTGTTCTTGTAAAGGAAGCCTCACGGAAGCCGAAGCGTCTTTCTGCTTCATCATCTCCGAAGGATACCTTAAGAGTATAAAGCTGAGGGCTGTCAATATCCCAGAGCTTAACATTCTTTACCTTCCAGCGGATGCGTATTGCCTTACCGTCTGCCTGCGCTGACTTTTCAGCAATAACCTTATCCCCATCAAGAAGCTGAAAGCTGCACTTTCCCGTTACCTTTTCGGAGAAGGTAACATCTGCTTCAATAGTCTTTACGCTGTAAAGAGGATCGGGGGTTTTTACAAAAACATCCTCGATATATTTTTCATCATGGATATCTATATGTACCTCTCTGTAAATACCGCCGTAAACAAGGTAGTCTACAACCTTGCCGAAAGGAGGAATTTCAGGTCTTTCGGTAGAGTCAAGCATAACGGTAAGACAGTTGTTGCTCTTATTTACCTTGCCTGTAATTTCAAGAGAGAAAGGTGTGTAGCCGCCCTTGTGCTCACCGATATACTCGCCGTTAAGATATACCTTCGCATAGTTTGCCGCACCCTCGAATGTAATAAAAATATGCTTTTTTCCTTCAAAGGCTTCCTTGGGCAGACGGAAGCTTTTCCTGTAACAGCTTACAAACTGATAAATTTTTTCATCAAAATAGTTATAAGCTAATTCTTTGTTAGTGTGGGGGATATTAACCTCTGCAAAACCGGTATCATCAAAACCGGGCTTTATCATTTCTTCCGAAAATGCTTCACTGTATTTCCAATTAAAGTTCAGATCAATTACTTTTCTCATACAATGCACTCCTCCAAAAAATATACAGGAATATTATACATTGAAATGGTATTCAAGTCAATGAGACAAAAAACTGTTGATTTGTACGATGTTAATTGTTAAAATATTCATATATTGTTTATGGGAAGGTGTGCTTTATGAGCAAAAAATCTAAAGCTGTCAAGATAATCGCCGGAGCATCCGCTCTTGCAGCAGGAGCATATATAGGAGTGGGCGGTGCCCTGTGCTACGGTATTCTTTCAAAGAAAGCCTGCAACAAGCGACCGGAAGAGCTTCTTAACGCGCCCGGAAATATGAAAAGATATATGAACGATGAAAATTTCAGAAATGCAGATGACTGGTATTGCGGTATAAATCCTGAGGATACGGTACTTATTAACGGAAAAGGCGAAAAGCTGCTCTCCAAGATAATTATGAAGGATGAGCCTTCCCACAAATGGCTTATAGCAGTACACGGCTACACATCACGTCCGAGAGCTATGGCACGTCAGGCAATTCATTTTTACAAAAACGGATATAACTGCCTTATGCCCTGCCAACGCGCCCACAGAAATCAGGAAGCAAATTTTACGTCTATGGGATATTATGAAAAATACGATATAATTTCCTGGATAAGCTACATCATTTCCCTTGACCCCGAGGCAGAAATTGTACTTCTCGGCATTTCAATGGGAAGTGCAACGGTGATGCTTGCAACAGGAGAAAAGCTGCCCTCAAATGTAAAATGCTGTATTGCAGACTGCGGCTTTACAGATTGCAAGGAGCTTTTTAAGGGAGCAATAAAAAGAGAAGCGGGACTTCCCCACTTCCCCTTCTTATATGCAGCAGATACCTTCGCTAAGCTGTTTTTGGGCTGGAGCTTTTCCGACAGTGCACCCATACGCGCAGTTGCACGCTCTGCTACACCTACACTTTTTATCCACGGAGAAGACGACACGGTTGTTCCCTTCTGGATGATGGAGGCGCTTTACGAAAAGTGCGCTGCTCCTAAAAGAAAGCTGGCACTCCCCGACACGGGACATGATGAAGCCTGCGCAAACTTCCCCGAAAAGTACTGGGAAGCAGTAGACTGTCTTCTGAAAGAATATGTAAAATAATCACACAAGGAACGGCTTAAGGCATTGACCTTCTGCCGTTTTCTTTTTGTGCTTGCAAATGCTTCAAAGAAAATTCTTATAATATTCTCTGGTATTCTTTACTGTAATATTTGACAATAATTCGTCCCCAAAGTCGACAACAATGCCATATTGTAAAAAATACCTTTATATGTTATAATTCTTTTAATTAATTATCGGAGGCATATTATGAGACTTCAGGAATCGGGGGAAATGTACCTCGAAACAATATATGTACTTTCAAAAACACTCCCCCTGGTCCGCAGCATTGATGTAAGTGAGCATCTGGGATATTCAAAGCCAAGCGTATCCCGTGCCGTGGGACTTCTGAAAAACGGCGGATTTATAACTGTCAATGAGGATGGCGGCTTATGCCTTACAAAGCAGGGACTTTACATTGCAGAGGAAATGTTTCACCGACATACAATTCTCACAGAGTGCCTTGTCGGCTTAGGCGTAAGCCGTGAGACCGCTGCTGAAGATGCCTGCAGAATTGAACATTTTTTAAGCGAAGAATCTTTTGAAGCAATAAAAAAGCACATTTCCCGCAAATAAACTTTTTCGGGGAGAGAATTATGAAAATCAAAATCAACAAAGAGAAAACATTTCAGACCTTCCGCGGAATAGGTGCATCCGGTGCCTGGTGGGCACAGGTCGTAGGCGGATGGGATCACATTGATGAAAAAAGCAGAAAAAAGGTAAATGAACGAATTGCCGAGCTTCTTTACAATCCCGTAACGGGTATCGGTATGAGCATTTACCGTTATAACCTGGGAGGCGGCTCAAAAAACAGCGGTTCAAGCGTTTTTCCCAACAAAAACAGAATGGCTGAAAGCTTCGACGACAACGGAAAATATGACTGGTCAAGGGACAAAAACGCAGTACATATGATGAAGCTTTGCGTACAAGAGGGAGCAGATGAGGTTATTATATTCTCAAACTCTCCACCCGAAAGACTTACAAAAAATCACAAATCCTGCCTTGATAAGCCCTTCCGCAGTAATCTTCCGAGAAAAAATGAAGAAGCATTTTCAAAATATCTTCTTGACTGCGCAGAGCATTTTTTAAGCGAAAACATTCCAGTAAAGCTCATCTCACCCGTAAACGAGCCTTTATGGATATGGACGGAGAAAAACGGTCAGGAAGGCTGTCATTACACTCCTTACGGAGTATATTCGCTACTGAAAAAGCTGTCGGCAAGGCTGTCGGAAAGGCCAGCTCTCAGAGGTGTAAAAATAAGTGCCTGTGAAAACGGTGATATCCGTTGGTTCAACAGAACCTACACTCTTGCAGTGCTTTGCAACAGGAAAATAAGAGAAATGTGTGACGGAATAGATGTACATTCCTACTGTCTCCCTATTCCCGTTCCCTTCCTTAATAACCGCGTAGGCTTTCTTAAGCGATACAGAAAATTCCTTGATATCTTTTTCCCCGATGAAACCGTTAATATGAGCGAATGGTGTCATATGAACGGAGGACGGGACAGCGGAATGGCTTCTGCTCTTGTTACGGCAAAAACAATGTTTCAGGATATAACAATTCTCGGTGTTTCCTCATGGCAGCATTGGATTGCAGTATCAGAGGTTGATTACTGCGACGGTCTCATTTACATAAATGAGGAAGACGGGACATTCTGTACAACAAAGCGCCTTTTCGTTACGGGTAATTTTTCAAAATATATTCCGAAAAATGCCGTAAGAGTAGAAATTTCCTGCGATGATAAGGATATTGATGCCGCGGCTTTCCATAAAGACGGAAAAACGGTAGCAATTATCATAAACAGCACAACTAATGCAAAAACAATCACAAACACCTACGGAAAAACTGTACTTACGGCACTTACCGATAAGGATAATGACCTGACAGAAAAGGAAATTTCCGAAAGCGAAAGCATTATAATCCCCGGCGAAAGTGTTACAACAATAATTATCTGAGGAAGCATACTTTATGAAATACGATTTTACAAGTGTTCCCGACCGAAGCGGATGCGGCTCCTCAAAATGGAACACAGAAAAAAATTCAAGCGTTGATGCAGTACCGCTGTCCGTAGCGGATATGGAATTCCCCACGGCTGAGCCTATAAGAAATGCCCTTTCAGAATTGGCGCTTACAAAAATTTTAGGCTACACCGATCCTACCGATGAATATTTCGATTCTGTTATTTCCTGGATGGACAGAAGACATAATTTCAAAATAGAAAAGGACTGGATTATTACTACTCCCGGTGTTGTAAACGGCCTGGGACTTATAATTGAAGCGGTAACAAAGCCAGGAGACGGAATTATGATTCTCACACCGGTTTACTATCCCTTTGATATGGCAGTCCTTGCAAAAAGCAGAAAATTTGTTTACAGCGAATTGCTTCTTTCTGACGGAAGATACGAAATAGATTTCTCTGATCTGGAAGAAAAAGCAGCCCTGCCTACAACAAAAGCTATTATCTTCTGTAATCCCCACAATCCTATAGGCAGAGTCTGGACAAAAGAGGAGCTGCAAAGGGTTGCTGACATCTGTAACAGAAACGGTGTTTTCATTATTGATGATGAAATTCACAATGACCTTATAATGCCAGGCTTTACCCATACTGTTATGGCAACTCTCGGAGAAGACACAATGAACAACATTGCGGTCTGCACGGCACCCAGCAAAACCTTTAACCTGGCAGGACTTCAGTGCTCCAACATAATAATTCCCGATAAAAAAGCTCGGGGTAAAATGAAGGCTGTTATGATGATGAATCTGCAGAGCCATCTCAACATATTTGCCTTTGAAGCCTGCAAAACCGCATATAATGAATGTGAGGACTGGCTTGATGAATTGCTGACTGTCATTGACGGCAATGCAAAGTACATAGAAGGCTTTATGGCTGAAAATTTCCCCGAAATAAAAGTATTCCCATTGGAGGGCACATATCTTCAATGGATCGATATGAGGGCTCTGGAAATGACTCATATTGAGCTTCGCGAGATGCTGCGCGGTGCAGATATCTTCCTTGACTGGGGTGAAATGTTCGGAGATCTCGGACGAGGCTTCCAGCGAATAAACCTTGCCTGTGCAAGAGTTACCCTTGAAAAAACAATGGAACGATTCAAAAAAGCCGTAAATGATACTATGAAAGCAAGAGAGCTGAACGGCAAGCCCTATCACAAGAAGCTCCGTAAGGGCGACCTGCTCTCCGATTTTATCTATAATTCACCTTACGGTGCAGGCAAGCTTCTGAAGCACAATGTTTCAAAGAAAACACTTCTTGTTTTCACAAGATACATTGAATGTGAAATGGCAGTAAAAACACTTGATACATTTAAAAAGTATCAAAGAGTTTTCACAATGTTCGGCATTGACCTGAAATTTATTCTGCAAAATACTGTGGAGGAACTATCACAATATCAGAGCTTTTATCCCTTTGAGCTTATTGCCGATCCCGAATGTAAATTTTATGATAAATACAATATCTTTGAAGCCAACAGCATAATCGGTATGGTGGCAGGCGACAAGATGTTTGAGGAAATGACAGAAGGCGATATAAGAAATCTTCTTGATACAGATATGGTAAAAGCATTTACTGAAGAAAGCACATCCGGAAAGAGAGAATTACAGCTTCCCGCATTAATCGGTATTGACAAAAATATGAAAGTAATTTATTCTCATTACTGCAAAACCATAGGAGATTTTCCCGATTCGGGAACACTTCTCGGCGCATTGAGAAAAAATCAGTAAGAAAGAGAGAGAAAAACAATGGCTAAAGAGAAAAAACAGCTTCGTCCCGGCTTTGTAGTGCCGAAAAAAGAGCTTAATATGTTTGCAGTAGGTGCAATGGGACAGGGCATGATGTATGCAATGATGTCAAGCTATATCAGTGACTATTATGTAAACGTATTACAGCTTCCCTTAATGTTTGTAATGGTTCTTATGCTTCTTGCCCGTGTGTGGGACGCAATCAATGACCCGCTTATGGGCATAATTGCAGACAAGGCAAATCCGAAGCTTGGTAAAATGAAGCCCTATATTCTTTACGGTGTTGCGCCTATAGCTATACTTACCGTAATGCTCTACATATCTCCCGACCTTCCCAAAACAGAGCTTATGATATATGCTGCGGTGACATATGTTCTCTGGGGTATGTGCTACACCCTTGCAGACGTACCCTTCTGGGGTATTCCCAATCTTATGACACCCAATGCAGACGAAAGAGGCTATGTTATTTCTTACACAAAGAACCTCAACAGTATCGGCTCTGCCCTTCCCGAGGTGCTTTTCCTTGTAGCAGGCTTTACACTTCCCACACTCCTCGGCTCAACGGGTATAGAATATGAAAAGCAGCGTTACCTTATAATTGCAGGTGTTTGTGTTGTTATCGGTGCCGTAATGTACGGAAATTCCTATTTCCACATTAAAGAGAGAGTTATTCCCCCTGCAAAAACAAGAACTCCCGGAGAGCCCTCTGCTCTTAAGAGAATTTTCACCTGTAAGCCCCTTATGCTTGTAGTCGCTATGGGTGTTCTTTCAAGCGGAAGATATATGGTGCAGGCAGCTGCTGTCCACGTAGCACGTTACGCATTCTACATAGGCCCTGAGCTTACTCCCGATATGTCACTTGAACTCAGAACAAAATATATTTCAGAAAGCGTTTCCTCGGTTAAGACAATTTTCCAGGTATGTGCAATTGTAGGTATGTTCGGTGCAATGCTTTTAATGCCTAAGCTTATAAGAAAATTTGACTATAAGAAAATCCTCATCACAACCTGTCTTGCAGGCTTTGTTGCAAGTATTTTCACTACAATTATCGGTTGGTTTACCGCTAACCTTTACATCTGTATCCCCTTTATTCTCGTTTCCTGCATACCTCTCGGTGTTCTCAATGTTGTATCAAATGCTATGATAGGCGACTGTCTTGACTATCTTGAGCTAAAAACAGGCTTCAGAGATAATGGACTGGGCTCTGCGCTTCAGGGCTTTGTAAATAAGCTTGGCAATGCCTTGGCAACAACGGGCATTATACTTATGTATATGTTCATTGAAATTGACCCCTCAAAGATGCTTTCAAATGAGGTTGTTATGGCTGCAACCGAGCTTACAAGAACACAGAATTTTGCTATGTTCTCACTTGTTTCAATTATCCCCGGTATCAGTATGCTTCTGTGTGCAATTCCCATGTTCTTCTACAAAATTTCAGGTAAAGAACGCACAAGAATAATAGATGAGCTCGCAAAGAGAAGACAGGCGCAAGCTGCAAAAATTGCAGAATAAATAATATATAATCCGAACAATAATTCAGCTCCCGTACCGATTTGGCACAGGAGCTGAAATTTTTATAAAAATATAAGAGTATTCTAAAGCTGTTCAGCCCGAGAGAGATTGATTTTGTTTGATTTGTTACAGTACATTCCGCCTATAACAGAAATATAGAGATACATAACGGGTGTGGTAAATGGCTGCGCCATATTAACAATTCCCTGAAACCAGAAGGCAACAAGCCCCAAGAAAAGCGCTACGGCAAAAACATCATTTTTCAGCTTCCTTACAACTGTTATAGATGTGCATATTATAACTGAAATATAAGACAAAAGTCCGAAAATGCCCGTCGTCAAAAGATACTGCAGATATTCATTGTGTGCCTGATCAAGACTCTTACCTGCCTGAGAGCCCTTTGCTTCAAGGAAACGGTACAGAGTCTCGGGGCCTATACCGAAAAGCTTTTCCTTGAGGGAAAAATCTCCGAAAAGGCTTATGCACTGCTTCCATGTGCCTCCACGTCGGGTTCCCCAGCGATCACTTATTTTAAAATACTTGTTAAGCTCTCCGATTCCCCTTGTGTTTGCCAGTATAAACAACAGAACAATTGTCAATAAAATTGCCGTGAATGCAACAATGTAAACAATTTTAATGTATTTTATACTACCTTCATTTTTGTGAAGAATCAAAATTACAGCAAGGCAGATAACGATGAGAAGTGCTGTAATTGCGGGGTGCAGTATAAAAAGCAGCAATTTGGGAATTTTTACATTTTTAACGGGCGCAAGACTATAGATAAGCTTAAAAAGCTGTGCTGACAGCAAAATTATAATTATACCGAAAAGAAATCTTTTCAGCTTTTCCGTCTCCTTCATAAGAAAAAACGGAAAAACAAGCACCGAAAAAACAAATCCGATAACAAAGCTTTCACTTCCCGACACCATCATACCGAAGGATGTCATAATAAGGGAAACGGTATAAATAACTCTGCTTACAGCCCCCTTTGTACTGCAGAAGCCGCACAAAACAAGTGGTAACAGCAGACACATATAGCTTGAATAGAAGTTTATATTTCCGATGGTAGAAATATAGATCCTCTTATTTTCAGGTGAAAGGTAGGAATAAATCCCGAGAAGGTCTATATCAAAGCAGTTAAGCACACCAATAATTGAAACTATGCTCAATGCCCCAATACAACAAAAAAGAAAACCTTGTGAAAATCTGTAATCCCGTGAAACTGCAAAATACACAGCAATATATAACAGCACCGTTATTACACCCTGATATCGCGCGCTGATTCCCGTCCAGACATCAGCGCTGTACTGTGACAGAATACCTGAAAGAAAAACAAAGATACCGAAAGCAAGCATACTGATATCAAGAATATTCGGCTTCAGTCGCTTCAGCTTATGTTCTTCCGGTAAGGTAATTCTGTTTACAGTCCAAGAAAAAACAGAAAACATAAGCAGCAGAACAGCACAGACATAATAAAACACCGCTTTTGTTTCAGTTATGTTGTAATATCCGTTTGTAAATATAAGCGGAAGCCCCAGCATTATAACCGACAAAAAAAGGCTTACAACCGAAAAGGCGCTACCTTGAGAATAAGTTCTGGTTTTCATAAAAGCTCCGTAATGTTCATTAATATATACGTTTTATTATAGGTCTATAAAAACATATTGTCAACCGTATAACCGGCTATCCCCATCCGAAAAGCTCTTTATTCCAAGCAATGGTAATTTTTCTCAGGATGCACCGATAACTTATATCCCCGGGTAAAAAAATAAGCACAAAGCCACCTTTACCGCAGCCTTGTGCTTCAATTTATTCAGTTATTTCACTGCTTTGTTTTGTTGATATCAAAACGGAGCTGTATCAACCCTTGCTTATCAATAATTCTCTTCTCTTACCTCAAAGAAGCTCTGAGGATGAGCGCATACGGGACACATACCGGGAGCCTTCTTGCCCATTACAAGGTGACCGCAGTTACGGCATTCCCACATTGTTTCCTCTGCCTTTGCAAAAACCTCCTGCATCTGGACATTTGAAAGAAGCTTTCTGTATCTTTCCTCGTGGCTCTTTTCAATCTTAGCAACCTCTCTGAACTGGAAAGCAAGCTTTGTAAAGCCTTCTTCCTCTGCTTCCTTTGCGAAGCGGTCGTACATATCAGTCCATTCGTAGTTTTCACCTGCGGCGGCAGCTGCAAGATTCTGTGCGGTATCACCAAGCTCACCGAGAGCCTTGAACCACATTTTTGCATGCTCCTTTTCATTTTCTGCTGTCTTAAGGAAGATAGCAGCGATCTGCTCGTAGCCTTCCTTCTTTGCAACAGACGCAAAATAAGTGTATTTATTTCTTGCCTGGCTTTCACCTGCAAAAGCTTCCATTAAATTTTTCTCTGTTTTTGTTCCTTTAAGTTCCATTTATTTTCCTCCTGAATTATAAATTTTATATTACCCTACATTCGGGGCATTTACAATGAATTACAAGCTCATAGTCTTCAATTTCGCAGCCCGTAGCCTCTTCCATTGTTTCAGAAAGACCGGGAATGCTTAAATCCTCAACCTTACCGCAGCCGGTACAGATTATATGCTCGTGAGGTGTGGGATTTCTGTCAAACCTGTCAGGCTGACCGGACTGGCAGATTCTTCTGATGCTTCCCTCTTCAACCATTCCGTTGAGGTTATTATATATTGTAGCACGGACGATTGAAGGATATTCCTCTTTAGCCATCAAAAATATTTCTTCAGCGGTAAAATGGCCGCAGTTTTCCCGCATTACCTTAATTATCGCAGCCCTTTGCTTGGTCATCTCTATCGCCTCCTGATTATTTTTTTGAATGATTCTAAATTTATTATAACCATTCCAAATAAAAAGTCAAGAGGTTTATTGTAAAATTTTCAGAAAAAAAGAAATAAATCAGTCTTTTATATCATCCAGATAACGAAGAAGGCTGAAATCCTGAGAAAGAGCTGATTTAAGGTAGCTTTCTGTAAGTCTGTTAAGAATTCTTACCGAGTTTTCCTGAAGCTCAAAGGAAAATATCTTTGAAAAATCAGAAAAGCTTATATGTCGCATAGCAGAAATTACGGCAACACCGACTTCGGGAATTGCCATACCTCTTCCGCAGCTTTTACAGAAAAGTCTGCCGTCAGCACAGTTAAAATACATAATATCCGTTTCATATTCCGAGCAATTATCACAAGCAATAAGAGAAGGCATATATCCCGCAATGCACGAGAGCCTTAATTCAAACACCGACTTTACAAGAAGCGGTGATTTAACACCCTTTGCCAGAAAATGAAAGCTGTTGAGAAGAAGCCTCAGATATACCTCTTCCTCACATTTATCGGGTACGCATTTCATTATTACCTCGCAGAAATATTGTGAAAGTGTCAGAATTTCCATACTGCCGCGAAGATCAAAAAACACTTCCTTTACAAGTGCTTCGCTTATATTGTATACATTATTTTTCTCGGAGAATGTAAAATCACAGTAGCAAAAAAGAGAGGTGCCGCCGTGAAGACGGCTTTTCGTACCTCTTGCACCCTTTGCAAATGCACGTATTATACCTCTGTCACGGGTAAGCACCCATACAATCCTGTCTGCTTCACCTGTTACCGAGGTTTTTATTACAACTCCGTCAACAGTAAACCTTTCCATTAATCAAGACCGAAATTATGAATAAGACCTTCACGGTTGCGCCAATCTTCCTTGACCTTGACCCAGCATTTGAGATTAACTCTGCAGTCAAAGAATTTTTCCATATCGTGACGGGCAGCAGTGGAAATTCTTTTAAGCATTGCACCGTTTTTACCGATAATAATACCCTTGTGACTTTCTCTTTCACAGTAGATTGTAGCATCAACATCAAGAATATCGCTGTCTGCTCTTTCCTTGAAGCGCTCAATTGCAACCGCTGTACCGTGAGGAATTTCTTTATCTGTAAATTTCAGTATTTTTTCTCTTATATATTCTGCCGCAATAACCTTTTCGGGCTGATCCGTAAGTGTGTCATCCGGAAAAAGATGCTGTGAGGGGAAGGACAAACATTTAAGTTCTTTAAGCAAATCCTGAAGTCCGTTACCGTCAAGAGCAGACACCGGAACAATAGAGTTGAAATTATAAAGCTTTGAAAACTCAAGAATACGGGCAAGAAGCTCTTCCTTATTTTCGATGGTATCCACCTTGTTTATTGCAAGAACCGCAGGAATTTCCTCATTTTTAAGCTTCTTTATGAGTGTCAGCTCCTCTTCTCTTATTTCACCCTTGGGCTCAACAACAAGAAGGCAGGCATCAACATCTCGTATACCCTCGCCTACTGCCTTTACCATCTTTTCTCCCAGCTTTGTCTTAGGCTTATGATAACCGGGTGTATCGGTGAATACAAGCTGAATTTCCCCCTCGGTCAGAACACCCATAATTCTTGTACGGGTTGTCTGAGGTTTCGGCGAAACAATTGCAATCTTTTCGCCTAAGAGTCTGTTAAGTATTGAGGATTTTCCCACATTGGGACAACCGACAATTGCAATAAATGCAGTTTTCTGTTCTGTCATATCATTATTCCTCATCAAGATAATAAGCGCCGTTTCTCTTAAGTCCCAGCTGAGTAAGTACAGTTTCTTCCTTTTCACGCATACGAAGAGCTTCAATACCTCCGTTTACGTGATCATATCCTAAAAGATGCAGCATAGAGTGAACGGTAAGGAAGGCTACCTCTCTGTCAAGGGAATGTCCGTATTCCTGAGCCTGCTCCATTGCCTTCTGCATAGAAATTACTATATCACCGAGAAGAGCTGCACCGCTTGAGGGATTGTGGTCATAGACTCCGTCTTCACCCAGAGGGAAAGAAAGCACATCTGTTTCCTTGTCTATATCACGGTATTCGCCATTCAGCTCTTTTATCTGCTCATTGTCAACAAAGCGTACACTGATTTCTGCAGAATCGTTAAATTCCTCCATAAGCAGCACCGCATTACAGCAGCGTCTTATAAGAAGTCTGACACCGGAGGGAACCTTTACGGTATTCTGATCGTTTGTGATGATTACTTTAATTTTGTTTGCCATATAATCTTCCTTTCACGATAATATTTTCTGTTAGTCGCGTTTCTTCTCGCCTTTTTCATAGGCCTTTATGATGTCCTGCACAAGCTTATGACGGACAACATCCTTTTCGGAAAAACGTACTGTTTCTATATCCTCAATTCCTTTAAGAATTTTAACGGCTTCCTTAAGTCCCGATTTTTTACCGTCGGGAAGGTCAATCTGCGTTATATCACCTGTTACCACAATTTTTGAATTAAAGCCAAGTCTTGTCAGGAACATTTTCATCTGCTCGGGAGTGGTATTCTGGGCTTCATCAAGAATTATGAAGCTGTCGTCAAGTGTTCTTCCTCGCATATATGCAAGAGGAGCTACCTCAATATTACCCTTTTCCTGATATTTCTGGAAATTATCAGCACCAAGCATATCAAAGAGTGCATCGTAAAGAGGTCTTAAATAAGGGTCAACCTTCTGCTGAAGATCACCGGGCAGAAAGCCCAGCTTCTCACCTGCTTCAACAGCGGGACGGGTAAGAATAATTCTGTTTACCTCTTTCCCTCTGAATGCCTTTACTGCCATTGCCACCGCAAGATAGGTTTTTCCCGTACCTGCGGGACCTACACCGAATACAACAGTATTTTTGTTTATTGTATCAACATATTTTTTCTGTCCGAGAGTTTTGGGCTTTACGGGCTTACCCGATGTGGTAATGCATATACAGTCGGAGGACAATGACGGAAGCTTATCATCATTACCTTCGTTTACAAGGGAAATGCAGTATCTTACATTCTGCTCCGTCAGCTGCTCGCCCTTGTTTATGAGCATTATAAGTCCCTGCAAAGCCTTCGTTGCCTTTGTGACATTTACATCCTCGCCCGTAATTTTAAGCTGTGAGCCGCGGTTTACGATTTCAACGGAAAACTCTCTTTCAAGAAGCTTTACATTCTCATCAAAGCTGCCGAAAAGGCTTACCGCCTGCTCCATTCTGTCTATATTTATAATCTGTTCAAACATATTTTTACCTCAGCGTGTAAGAGCATCAATTATGCCCTCATAGAGTTTTTCGGGGTGCTTCATAAAATTTTCACCCACATGCTGTGCCTGAAGGCTGTCAGCTGAAAAGAGCTTTGTTTCCATCATAAGCTCATCCTTGTCATAAACGGTAAGTGTTACATAATACCCGTTTTCTGCCTTTTCTACGGTATAATTCACACTACCCTTAAGTCGTTCTCTCGTTACAACGGAAAAGGCTACCGAAAGAGCCTTTTCTCTTGCAGTTATGGGAATTTCTGTCTGCAGCTTTTCTGCAACAGAGACACCCTCAGAGGTAATGGAAAAATAATCGTCATCCTCTTTTTCGTTGAGTTCAGCAAGACCGTTTTCATAAAGCCAGTCAAGAGCCGGATTTATTTCAAAGAAATTTACAAGCTCACTGCTTCTCAAAATTTCACCGAAAGCGGTTCTTGAAATTTCACTTCCAACATTCTTAAGTATATAACACAGCAGCACACGGATACCCAGCTTTGTTCTCACTCCGCCGATGCCTACATCCTGTGTCATCGCATCAAAATCAATTGCCATAGTTCTTATCCTATTCTTAAATAGTCATAAGGCATTACCGAAACCTCACCTATTATGACCGAGTAATTGTTATAATTTACATAAACACGGACTCCGCCCTCGTAACCGGTGCAGAAAACTCCGTCTTCATACTTGAAATGCTCCGTTATTCTCTTTGCTGTAAGCTCAGAAAGATTTTTCTGTGCCCTGATACAGAATTCTACAGCTTCCGTAAGTGTATTCTCATAATATTTATCGGAGCCTTCTTTGAATGACCACACATAATGAGGTACTGCGCCGTATTCAACAGCCTTCAGAAGATTTATTCTGGAAATACCGGAAGCATTTGAGGGCATACCTGAATACACAACACTGCCGTGTATAATTGAAGGAATAAAGGGTACTGCTGTGTAATAATTTGTCGTCGCCCCGGAAATATCAATTGGTATATTATAGAGATAATCTGCATTTTTGATTATATTCATCGGAGAGCCCGAAAGCATGAGCTTTGTTTTTGCGGAAACAGCAGAAAGATTGCTGACAAGAGCCCTGCTATAGGCTGAATATATTCCGTCCTCACTGCCCGGAGCCTCGTGACAGGAAGCTGCCGAATCGGCAATAGCAACACCCGAAAAGCTGTTTTTACGGATAAAGCCCAGTATATTATTTGTTCCCTCAGCAACTCCTCTTATTCCGAGATATCTCATCACAAAGCCATCCTCTGAGGAATAGGTGCTTAAGAGATTGTCAGCCACCGTCGTTTTATATTCGCCTGAAATCCCCTTTACACTGAAGATGGAGTCCTCTGCAGAAAGAAGATTTACTTCTGCAAAAACATTAAAATTCTGAGTCTGGGAAAATCTCAGGAGCGATCGCAGGTCATTTTTACTGCCGAGCGCAGTTAAAAGCCTGATACTGTCGGCAGCAGAGCCCCGAAGCCCTTTTCTGAATATGCCCGACAGAACGGCATTTACTTCATTTACACCCTTACCCTTAAGAATACCCAGAAGATCTTCAATCTGCTGATAATCAGCCTCGGCATTATTGCCCCTGCCGTCAGAGCTTGCAGCAATCGACACATTGAGAGGATACTCTTCATCACATTTTTCGGACGACAGTAGCCCTGCTCTGATAAGTGACTGCCTGACAGAAGAAGCAACTGCAGTATATGTTGCATTTTCAGCAGACAGCGCCTCATAGGTAACGGCAATTTTGCCCCTGCAGCTTTCTCCGATATTGATTTCTCCCTCGTTACCGCTTACGGGAGTTATAATAAACTCAGGATATATTCTGTTTATATCCTTGTCGTCATTACCTGCACGAAAAACTCTTATAAGAGCATTTTCCGCACCTGATGTTATTGTTGCGGAAAGTGCCGAATCACTTCTGATTATACCGTACGCGCCGACAAATGCCGGAATATTTTTCTCGTAATAATCCTTCCCGTAAACCGAAAAGGTAAGTGCAAGATTTTCATCCTCAACGGCTGTATACATAAGAGCACCCGCACCGTCAGGTACAACAAAACAATCATTAAAAGCAGAGTAATCATTGTCCACAGAGTTATACCTTACAGCTCCGAAAAATGGCATAAAGCCGACAGAAAGAAGCGTAAAGCCATCACTCAGCGTACAAGAGGAAATATCTGCAGACACCTGAAGAATTGTCCCTGAAAGAGAAAACTCAACGGGAAGTGTAAGATTAACGTCTTCATTCTTCAGCACATAAGTAACAATTGCCCCTTTGTCAGCCTTTTCATATGAAACTTTATTTTTACCGAGAAAAGCTGATGAATCGAGAACATATATATTTTCGCCGTCAGTAACTTTTGCAAAAAAGGCAGAAGCAAAGGAATTCTTAAAAAGCGGAAGTGATGTCCACTTTTGTGATGAATTTACGGAAACAAGGGCAATACCGCCGCTGTCCTTATCAAGATACAGCTCGGCAGAAGCATTTGCTGCAAGCTTCACGGTATCGGAATTTTTATATATCCTTGATTCATTACCTATGCCTTCGGAATCTCTTATTGAATTTATAACTATCGTATCAAAGCTACTGCCCGTACAACCTGTAATTCCGAGCATAAGAGCTGAAATTACAAGAAAAACACACAGAAGCTTTGCAGTTTTTAATAATATCTGCATTAACACTCTCCTGAAAGTCCAATCTCTTATATTTTAACATAAAAAGGTGTAAATATCAACAACAATAACATAAAAAACAAGCAGATAAAAAAAATTATATACATTTTGCAAAATACCGGCATTAAATCGCTGTGGTAACGGATAAGCTGCCCGTATCTTCTTTATCAAACAAAAAAACGATCCCTACCGCAGTAAGGACCGTTTATTATTA
Source organism: Acutalibacteraceae bacterium (assembly GCA_045652065.1). Classification (GTDB taxonomy): domain Bacteria; phylum Bacillota; class Clostridia; order Oscillospirales; family Acutalibacteraceae; genus RUG806. Next base: position 16,943 of record JAZRTO010000012.1, on the reverse strand, counting down.
TCTTTCTTCTCTGAAATAAGAAATACCGAGAGAGGCAGGAGGCTGATGCTCTCTCTTTTTACGCATGCTTGTAATAATGAGAACAACGATTGTTACAATATAAGGAAGCATTTTGAAAAGCTCCTGAGTTTCGGCGCCGAGTCCCTGAATATAGTTATTCGCATTACAAAGGGCACCGAAAATAAATGAGCCGACAATTGCGGATGAGGGCTTCCAGAGAGCAAAAATAACAAGAGCAATTGCCATCCAACCTCTGTCTCCGAATGCATTGTTTGACCATACTCCGTTAGCATATGCCATAACATACTGAAGTCCGCCAAGCCCCGCTATTGCACTGCCTATACAGGTAGCAACATACTTGTATCTTGTAACATTGATACCGGCAGCATCTGCCGTTGCGGGATTTTCACCTACAGAACGGAGATTAAGCCCCACCCTGGTGCGGTTAAGCACAAATGAAACAATTACAGCGATAATTATTGCAGCATATGTAAGGAAATCGTGAGAAAAAAGAATCTCTCCTACTGCACCCAATTTATCTGCAAAGGGAAGCTTAAGAGCAAAGAAGCCGCTGGTCTTTGTAAGAGCAATTGAGGGCATACCGCTGTCAACAAGCTTTATAAGTGAGCCGCCGAAAAAGTTACCGAGTCCGATACCGAAGGTGGTAAGGGCAAGACCCGTTACGTTCTGATTAGCACGAAGAGTTACGGTAAGAAAGCTATAGACAAAGCCCATAAGCGTTGATCCGAGAACAGCACACACAAGAGGAATAAGAACAGCAAGAACACCGCTCATATTATTAATGTCATTACCGCATGCATTCTCATAAAGAAAAGCTCCGATAACACCGCTTATAGCACCAACATACATAATACCGGGAATACCGAGATTAAGATGTCCTGATTTTTCAGTAACAATTTCACCTGTGGAACCGAAAAGAAGCGGCACACCTAAAAGTATAGCACGGCAAATAAACTGTACAATCATGCCTTAACCTCCTTCTTGCTGTGACGGAATTTAACAGAATATCTGATAAAGAATTCGCAGCCGACAACACAAAGAATAACGATACCGACAACAATATCGGCGAATGAAGCGTTAAGCATACATGTATCGGCAACCTTTGCGGCACCCATACGAAGGAAGCATATAACACCTGTCATAAGCACCATAATAAATGGATTGAACTGACCGAGCCACGATACCATAATAGCTGTAAAGCCCTGACCGCCTACCGTATCGGTATTGATTGAATGGTCAGTACCTGCAACAAGAAGCATACCTGCAACACCGCAGACTGCACCTGAAATTATCATTGTACGGATAATAACCTTCTTTACGTTTATACCGATATAACGGGCTGTGTTCTGACTTTCGCCAACAACAGAAATTTCATATCCGTGCTTGCTGTACTTAAGATATACATACATAAGAACGGTAAGGACAGCTACGGTAATGATATTGACAAGATATCTGTTATCTCCGATAATGGGAAGATTTCCCTCTGCTACAGGCTGAATAACATTTGAGCCTCCACCTACAATGTAAACATAATAAGCAATTATCTGAGTTGCTATGTAGTTCATCATAAGAGTAAACAAGGTTTCATTTGTATTGAAAAGTGCCTTGAATACGGCAGGAATAAGTCCCCAGACAGCACCTGCAAGAATGCTTGTGCCGATAATAACAAGAAGAAGCACGGGATAAGAAAGAGTTTTTCCGAAATTTATCATACATACCATAGCGGCAAGTCCGCCCATAAGCGCCTGACCTTCAGCACCGCAGTTCCAGAACTTCATCTTGAATGCGGGAGTAAGTGCCAGAGCAAGACAAAGGAGAATTGCTATTTCCTGAAGATATTTCCACAGCATTATGGTAGATCCCGTTTCTATTCTTCCGAAAACACCGCGGTACATAATTTCAAATGTATCACCAAGGCTTTTTTCCGTAAGCATCATAGAAAGGCAGCCCATAAGGAAAATTGAAACAATAATAGTAGCAATACGTATAAGCCAGGCTTTCCAGGAAGCCATATCGTCACGCTTTACAATGTGAATAAGAGGCTCTCTGCTGTGCTTGAGCATTTTTTTATCAGCCATTATCATTCTCCTTTCCTTCTTCTTTTGATTTTGTCATAAGAAGACCGATTTCTTCCTTTGTTGTATTTCTTGCGTCAACGACACCTGCAATTTTACCCGAGCCGATAACCATAATTCTGTCACAGAGCTCAACGAGAACGTCAAGATCCTCGCCGACAAAAATAACTGCAACACCCTTTTCCTTCTGCTCGTTCAGAAGATTATAAATCATATAGGACGAATTGATATCAAGGCCTCTTACAGGATATGCAACCATCAGAACAGTGGGAGAGGCAGCAATTTCGCGTCCTACAAGCACCTTCTGTACGTTACCGCCGGAAAGACGGCGTACAGGTGTATTTGCACCCGGGGTCACAACCTCAAGATCGTGAATAATCTTCATTGCAAGATCCTTGGGAGCCTTTCTCTGAAGGAACATAGAATGACCCTTTGAGTAGCTTCTGAGCATCATATTATCGACAATATCCATATTGCCTACAAGTCCCATACCCAGTCTGTCCTCGGGAACAAATGAAAGACGGACACCCATTTCACGTATCTGTACGGGAGTCTTATCTCTGAGATTTTCCGTATTACCCGTTTTGGGATCTATATAGTGAATTTCTCCGGAAGAAAGATGCTGAAGACCTGCAATGGACTCAAGAAGCTCACGCTGACCTGAACCTGCAATACCTGCAATACCGAGAATTTCTCCTGCCTTTGCGGTAAACGAAACATTATCAAGCATTGTTGTTCCCTGTCTGTCAACGCAGGAAACTCCGTTTACAATAAGGCGGTCAGCAGTATCCTTCGGCTCACTTCTGTCGATATTGAGTTCAACCTTCTTACCTACCATCATTTCGGTAAGCTCTGATTCGCTTGTCTCTGCAGTATTTACGGTACCTACATATTCACCCTTACGGAGAACCGAAACTCTGTCAGACAAAGAAAGAACCTCGTGAAGCTTATGGGTAATGATAATGATACATTTTCCGTCATCTCGCATATTACGGAGAATCGCAAAAAGCTTCTCTGTTTCCTGAGGAGTCAGAACAGCCGTAGGCTCATCAAGGATAAGGATATCCGCACCCCTGTAAAGAACCTTGATAATTTCTACAGTCTGCTTTTCCGAAACAGACATGGAATAAATCTTTTTATCAGTGGCAAGATCAAAGCCGTATTGTGTACTGATATTCTGAATCTCCCTGACGGATTTCTTCAGATCATATTTTCCGTTTTCAATACCGAGAACAATGTTTTCGGCTGCGGTAAATACATCCACCAGCTTAAAATGCTGATGAATCATACCTATTCTGTACTTGAATGCATCCTTCGGAGATGCAATCATAGCCTCCTGACCATCAACAAAAATCTGTCCTTCATCGGGGAAATAAATACCCGAAATCATATTCATAAGGGTTGTCTTTCCGCTTCCGTTTTCTCCGAGAATGGAAAGAATCTCACCACGGTAAGCGGTAAGATTGACATTTTTATTAGCGACAACTTTTCCGAAGCGCTTTGTGATATTTTTAAGTTCGATAGCCGGTTGTTTAGACACGATGAACCCCCGTTTCTCATAATTCTCAAGAAATGGCTGTAAAAAAATACAGCAATTTCTTCAAAATCAGTCTAAGACGAGTCACCTCGCCTTAGACTGCGATTTTACTGATTTTACTGATTAATACTTTTCATCAAGAAGAGTGATACCGTCAATTCTTAAATCAAAGTAAGGAGCAGAACGGTGCTTTGATTCATAGAATACGCCGTCCTCAATAACTTCTGTATCGGGTGTGAACTTATCGTCTGTATCAACATCAGCCTCGTAAGAAGTCTTTGCTTCGCCGCCTACTGTGAAAGTAGAAGCATCAAATACATTAAGAGTACCGTCAAGGAGCTTAGCCTTTACTTCTTCAAGCTTTTCAGCTGTACCCTCTGCTGCAGCAGCTTCGTTGATGTCAGTAAGAACAACTGAACCTGTTTCAATTGTACCTGTCCAGTCAGCAGCAATAGCTTCGCCCTTCTGTACACATTCGATCATGTACTTGAAGTAGGGAGTCCAGTCGATTCTTGAAGAAACGATGAATGTGTTGGGACAAGCAGCAATTGTTGAGCCGTTATAGGAAACGTTGGGAACACCTGCTGTTTCGCAAGCTGTGGGAGCACCCATAGAGTCAGCGTGCTGGCTGATAAGCACACAGCCGCCGTTGATGAGAGCCTGAGCTGCTTCCTTTTCGAGCTGTTCGTCATACCATGAGCCTGTGAACTTAACATCCATTGTTACTGTGGGACAAACACTCTTTGCGCCAAGGTAGAAGGATGTGTAGCCGGAGATAACTTCAGCAAATGTGAAGGCACCGACGTAACCCATCTTAGCTTCTTCAGCTGTGATCTTACCAGCTTCGATCATTTCGTTAAGCTTCATACCTGCAGCAACACCTGCAAGGAATCTGCCTTCGTAGATGGAAGCAAATGCATTGTGGAAGTTCTTAAGACCTGCTGTGTGAGCCTGTGTACCTGTTGCATGACAGAATTCTACATCCTCATACTTCTTAGCAGCGTCAATAAGGAATGCTTCGTGACCGAAGGAGTCAGCGAAGATTACGTTACAGCCGTCAACCTCAATAAGCTCAACTGCTGCATCGTAGCAGTCATTGGACTCGGGAATCTGAGTCTTCTGTGCATACTCAATACCCATAGCTTCACAAGCTGCCTTTGCAGCATCGATGAAGTTCTTGTCGTATGTTGAGTTTTCGTCGTGAAGGAAGATAAAGCCTACCTTTACTTCTTTCAGGTCGCCTGATGTTGTTTTCTCGTCTGCTGCTGCAGTTGTATCTTCAGCTGCTGCTGTTGTGTCGTCTGCTGCTGCTGTTGTGTCGTCTGCTGCTGCAGTTGTCTCTTCAGTTGTTGTGCCGCCGCAAGCAGCAAAAGCAACTACCATTGAAAGAGCAAGAACGAGAGCGAGTACTTTGAATACTTTTTTCACTTTGGGTTCCTCCAATAATTTTTTTATCCTATATCAATCATCGTTCCTGAAGCTGATGCTGTCATCAGTCATAGAATCAATGATTGCTAAAGACCTTAATTTAACTCCGGCCTCACGGATCTGCTTTCCGCCGTCCTGGAAGCCTTTTTCAATTGCGATACCCACACCCTGAAGGGAAGCACCTGCATCCTCAATAATTTTCTTAAGCCCCAGCACTGCCTGACCGTTTGCAAGAAAATCGTCAATAACAAGCACATTATCCTCTGCTGAAAGGTATTTCCGGGAAACAAAAATAGTATAGCTGGTCCCCTTTGTATAAGAAAAGACCTCAGCGGTGTATACGTCATTACCGATATTCTTATGATGTCCCTTTTTTGCAAAAACAACGGGCACATCAAAATGCTGTGCGGCAAAGCAGGCAATGGGAATACCTGAAGCCTCCACCGTGAGAATCTTTGTTATGTTACATTCCGAGAAAAGTCTGTAGAATTCTTTTCCAAGCTCGGAAAGAAGGGACACATCAAGCTGATGGTTAAGAAAACTGTCAACCTTCAGAATATTTCCCGGAAGCACTGTTCCGCAGGAAAGAATCTTGTCCTCAAGCAATTTCATCTGTAATCCCTCCGCTAAAGCTTTTCAAAAACAATGACAGTATAACTCACCGGAACGACAAAATCAAGAAAATTTACAGAACTTTAATGTTTTTTTCCTCTTTTCTGCATTTTCTACAATTTTACCACCGCAATATTTACCTTTTGACTTGCAAATACAGCAATATACGGCAAAGCATTCAGATGTAATATTCCCTGAAAAAACGCTGTTCAGCCGGATAAAAATTGCAGCGCTGAAAAATATTACAAAGCTGTCAACAAATTATTGTTAAAAAATACAACTATTACAATATTGACATTAATTTTTTGTTTACATAAAATATAGTTATGCTCGGTCATAGGACCGTAAAGGCTATAAAAAAGTCGAAAGGAAGTTTTTTCGCATGAAAAAAGCAAACAAGCTCATAGCACTTATTCTTGCTGTGATAATCGCTTTCTCATCCGTGCCGCTTGTGGCATCCGCTTCTGCAATAAAGGATGAAGTAAACACGGTTGAAGCCCTTATTCAGGGGGAAAATCTCGGAAATCTGGCTGAATGGCTTTTCACAAACCTCAACACCAGAAAAGAAAAAGTCACAGGTACAATTCTGCGTCTCGTGTTTATGCTTACAGAAGATAAGGAAATCAAGTCTCATGTAGGCAAAACAAAGCTTAACAAGGCAGACGATGAAGCACTTGCAAAGATTTTTATAAGCTGGCTCAATGCCGATGTTCTCCCCGATTTACAGAAGCAGCTCGCATCGGATCCGTCACTAAAGGATATGTTCAGCATTGTTCCTGTTGATATACGCACTGTTGACAAATTAATTGCAACCATTCACAGTCTTGCAATAACAACTTCTCTCGGCGATGTTTCTGCCATTAATGAAAACAGCCTCATAGTAAAAAGAGAAGTGATTCCCCAGTTAAACACTCTCGTAACCGTAAAGAATTCAGGTAATATCGGTGTCCTTTATGCTCTTTTGCAATTTCTCAGCGACAACACCTCTCTTATAAAGAAAATTCTTTCGGGAAAGCTGGATCTCGGAACTTTTGCAGGTCTTAATTCTCTCATTAACGATAAAATCAAAAAAAGCATCAGTCCCGCTGCAATAAAGGAAATGCTTATTAAGGCAGTTGAGCTTGACAAGGCTCCTTATATGGCAGGTGACATCGAAGAAGACGGTGTTATTACAGCAAGCGATGCAAGACTTATTCTCCGCTGCTCAGTTGGTCTTGAGCCCGACTTAACAGAAAAACAGCTTGCTGCCGCCGATTGCGATAATGAAGAGGGGGTAACTGCCGCTGATGCACGTCTTGCTCTGCGAGTATCTGTCAGCCTTGACAGCTTCCCTGAAATCAAAGCAGATTACAGCTCCTTTACTGCTGATGAAATTCTTGCTGCCGCATTCCTCAAGCTTCTTACAGGCAGAGATTCCATTGAAAAGGAAGAAGCAGGTGCCGTAATGGATCTTTCAATTTATGGCTTCCTTGAAACATATGCAGGCGACATTTATGCAAATCTTCTTCTTGATATTCTCAATAACGATGTAAAAAATACTCTTAGTGACTTCGTCGCAAAGGATAAGACAAACACAATCAAGAAGGTTATAAATCTTGATTATGAGTTCAAGGCTGATACATTTGACACTTACCTCGGTGCAGGCAAGGGCAATATGGTAGCACAGCTTAACAATGCGGTTATCACTCTTCTTGAGGTTATCCTTACAAAGGATGCATTCAAAAAGCTGAATCTTGAAAAGGGCGGAAACGACAAGCTCAACAGTAACCTTACTAAAACCTTCCGTTTTATCCTTCCTCTCATAAAGGATGTTCCCGATCTGGGTGCTGATCTTTCCGGCTTCACCGCAGCAAAGGTCAAGAAAATGTCGGCAGAGGAAATGGCTGTTGCCGTTCTTAAGCTCTTCTTCAAGGGTTGGTTCAAAAATGCAAATATGAAGGAAGTCAACAAAGCTGTAACTCTTGAACAGTTAGCCGTTCTTGCAGCAAAATATGCAGCAACAAATGAAGAATGGGTACCCGCTGAAATTACCGCTGCCGCACAGGCAAAGAAGGTTGAAACTCTTGATGATAAGACCTGCATTGAGCTTATATTCGACATCGGTATGGAGGTTGCAGCAAAGACTCTTGCACATAATAAGAAGACCACCTACTACTCCCTCCCCAAGAACACCGAAGGCTGGACAGGTGACGATTATCTCGATGACATCGTTGACTGGGCACTTGGTTTTGTTAAGGGAATACCCGTAATCGCAGATACTCTCAACATCAAGAGAGGGGTTACAGATAAAAAGGGCGGCTTCTATAAGCTTAACACCGTGCTTAACGATCTCGTTGATCTTTCATTTATCAAGGGCTGCGGAAATAAGGAATTCACAGTTGATATTGAAAAAATGCTTCTTGACGAATTCCTCAAAAATCTCCTGAACTTTGATATTGAGGCTTCCGTTGCTATTCTTGCAAAGAATGAAAAAGCATCTATTTTCAACTTAAAGATAAACGAAGCCGCAATCAACTTTATTGATGACCTTCTTACAGCTTTTTTTGAGCATGTTGAGCCAAAGAAAGATTCTGATACAAAATCTGCAAAATAAGCACACTTGTGTACAATGCTTACACAAATTCTTCCGGGCAGCGGATTTTCCGCTGCTCTTTTTTTGTACTATTCCGCACATTTCTGTTGATTATCAAGAAAAAAAATACTATTATATACATAAGAATGTTTTGCAGGTGATATTTATGGTACGCAAGGTTTACTCAACAGTTGAAGAATTTATTTCACAGAACAAAGAACTGGAAACGGAATTACCCTACTCAGCTAATACCGATATACTGAAGAAAAGCCTTACGGTCGGCAGTAAAACTATCCCAAACCGTCTTGCCTGTCAGGCAATGGAAGGGTGTGACGGCAATGCCGACGGCACCCCGGGAGATCTGACATTAAGAAGATATGACCGCTTTGCAAGAGGCGGTGCAGGTCTTATATGGTATGAGGCTACGGCTGTTCTTCCCGAGGGAAAGGCAAATCCCCGTCAGCTCTGTATAAATGAAAATAACGTTGATTCCTTTGCCCGTCAGGTTGAAAGAATCAAAGAAACGGCCCTTAAGGAAAACGGCATTGAGCCCGTTGTTATTATGCAGGCAACACACTCGGGAAGATATTCAAAGCCTGAGGGTGTATCTGCTCCCCTTATAGCCTATAACAATCCCATATTTGAAAAGGATAGCCCCATTTCTTCCGACTGTGTTGTGACGGATGAATACATTGACCGTGTAAAAGAAGCCCTTATAAATGCTTCTCTTCTTGCTCAGAAAGCGGGCTTTGACGGTGTTGATATAAAAGCCTGCCACCGCTATCTCAACTGTGAGCTCCTTTCGGCTTATGAAAGAAAGGGCAGATACGGCGGTTCTTTTGAAAACAGAACAAGGCTTTTAAGAGAAAGTATTCTCGGCGCTATGGAAGTAACCGATAAGGACTTTATTGTTTCAAGCCGTATGAATGTTTATGACGGCTTCCCCTACCCTTACGGCTTCGGCGTAAGAGAAGGGGCGGATATTGATGTTGACCTGACAGAGCCTATAAAGCTCATTGAAATGCTTTATTCCTACGGGGTAAAGCTTCTTAATATCACAATGGGCAATCCTTATTTCAATCCTCATGTAAACCGACCCTTTGCAAAAGGCGGATACATTCATCCCGAGCATCCCTTAGAGGGCGTTGCAAGAATGCTTAAGGGCATTGCAGAAATAAAAAGCTCCGTTCCCCATATGAAAATTATTTCTTCCGCACTTTCCTACCTGGGTGTTGCCGCTCCCTTTGTTGCGGCTGGCTTTATTGAACAGGGCGGCTTTGATATTGCAGGCTTCGGAAGAACAATATTTGCTTATCCCGATTTCGCAAAGGACATTCTGACAAAAGGTGAAGCCAACAAAAATAAAATATGTCTGTGCTGCGGAAAATGCACGGAAATTATGCGAACACCCGGCGGCACTCCCGGTTGTGTAATAAGAGATAAAGAGGTTTATGCACCAATATACAGAAAACAATGCGGAGGTACTGAAAATGAATAAGGTTGCTGTAATTTCGGGAGTTTCCGCAGGAATCGGCCTTGCAACGGCAAAGCTTTTTACAGAAAACGGAATAACCGTTGTTGGTATGGGAACAAGAGAAAAAGTTGAAAATGCTCCCGAACAGAATTTCATTTATGTTCAGGGAAATGTAGCATTGTCCGAAGACAGAAAGAAGTTTATCGACACTGCTCTTACGGTTACGGGCAGAATAGATATACTTGTAAACGTGGCAGGGGTTGCACCGAAGATTCGGGCAGACCTTCTGGAAATGACAGAGGAAAGCTACGACAGAGTAATGGATATCAACACTAAGGCTATGCTTTTCCTGACACAGGCAGTTGCAAACGAGATGATAAAAAATGAAGGCACGGATAAGGGTGCAATAGTTAATATATCCTCTCTTTCTGCATATACAAGCTCCGTTTCAAGAGGTGAATACTGTATCTCCAAGGCAGGAGTTTCAATGATAACAAAGCTTTTTGCGGACAGACTTTCGGAATTCGGAATTCCCGTAAACGAGGTGCGCCCCGGTATAATAGCCACAGATATGACAAGCAAGGTAAAGGAAAAATACGATACACTTATTGAAAACGGACTTCTCCCCATAAAGAGATGGGGAACGCCTGATGATGTGGCAAAGGCTGTATACTCACTGGTAAACGGCTCACTTCCCTACATTACGGGGCAGTCTCTTGATGTTGACGGCGGTTTTCATATGAGAAGGTTATAATTTTATGGAATATATCACTTTTGATACCGTAGTTATAGGTACGGGAGCGGCAGGCTATAATGCCGCAGGAGAAATAAAAAAGCGCTGTGACAAGAGTGTATGCATTGTCACGGAAGGTGTGAACACAGGCACGTCCCGCAACACGGGAAGCGACAAGCAGACCTACTATAAGCTGTCTCTTTCGGGCGACACCCCGGACTCTGTCAGAAAAATGGCAGAAAATCTCTTTGCAGGCGGCAGTGTTGACGGCGACAATGCTCTTTGCGAAGCAGCTCTTTCATCGGAATGCTTTTATAATCTCTGCTCTCTCGGAGTCCCCTTTCCCGTTAACCGTTACGGAGAATATGTAGGTTATAAAACCGATCATGACCCTTTCACGAGAGCCACCTCTGCTGGGCCGCTTACGTCAAAATTTATGACAGAGGCTCTTGAAAGACAAGCAAGGAAGCTCGGTATACCTGTTTTTGATAACCTCCTTGCCGTTGAAATAATAACAGATAACAATACCGTAAAAGGACTTCTGTGCCTCAACAAAGAAGACGGTGAATATAAAATTTTCCGTTGCAGCAATATTGTCCTTGCTACGGGCGGACCTGCGGGAATATACGAGAACACCGTTTACCCCACGGGACACACGGGATCAACGAGCCTTGCATTAACAGCAGGTGCCTCTCTTCAGAATATGACCGAATGGCAGTACGGTCTTTCAAGTGTAAAGCCGAAATGGAATGTTTCGGGGACATATATGCAGGTACTCCCCCGTTTCGTTTCCGTCGACGAAAACGGGAATGAATACGAGTTTCTGAATGATCATTTTTCAGATATTTACGAAGCCTTATCCTTCGTATTCTTAAAGGGATATCAATGGCCCTTTGACTGGAAGAAAGCCGAAAACGGCTCTTCGAAAATAGACCTTGCAGTATATTATGAGTGTATAAAAAAAGGCAGACGGGTTTTTCTTGATTACACAAAAAATCCCTTCGGACTTTCTGAAATTGACTTTTCACGGCTGTCGGAAGAAGCCTTTACATATCTTAAAAATGCCGATGCACTTTTCGGTACCCCAATTGGAAGACTCAAGAAAATGAATCTCCCTGCCGTAGAATTATATCTCGGCAAGGGTGTGGATTTAGAAAAAGAAAAACTTGAAATTGCCCTGTCCTCACAGCATAATAACGGCGGAATTGCCGTCAACTTATGGTGGCAGACCTCTGTCTCGGGACTTTTTGCTGTCGGGGAGTGTGCAGGCACTCACGGAGCAGCCCGTCCCGGAGGCTCGGCACTGAATTCCGGACAAGCAGGCTCGCTTCGTGCGGCAATGTTCATTGCACATAAATCTGAAATTACAACCGATGACGATGAATTTCTTGCTCTTGCTGAAGAAACGCTCTCAAAGCACATAGCTTTAAGAGAAAAAATAAAAGGAAGCGAAAATACTGCAATTAATCTTTTATCAGACATAAGAATTCAGATGAGTGAGTCTGCAGCTGCAGTAAGAGATATAAAAGCGATAACCTCTCTGGCAGCAAGCCGTAAAGAGGAGATTTTCCGTTTTCCCGATAATGTCAAGGCAAAGGATACTGACGGCATTGTTGCAGCATATAAATATTACGATGCCCTGCTTACAGGTACTGCAGTTCTTATTTCTATTGAAAGCTATTGGAATGAAACAGCCTTCCAAAGAGGAAGTGCGGTTTATGTAAATGCAGACAAATTAAAAGCTCCCGAAAATCCCGCTGACAGAATACAGAGCATTTCTTACAATGACGGAAATTTCACGGTTTACTGGCGGAAAGTCCGCCCCATACCCGAAAATGACGGATTTTTTGAGAACGTATGGCGCACATACAGAGAAAACAAAAACATATATTAAGGTGACATTATGTACAAATGCGGACTTGTATCAATATCCTTCCGCGGAAATACTATAGCGGAAATTATAGCAGCAGCAAAAAATGCCGGGCTTTCCTGCATTGAATGGGGAAGCGATGTTCATGCACCCTTTGACGATTTAAATAAGCTTACGGAAATTGCACAATTACAGAAAAAGGCAGGACTTTACTGCTGTTCATACGGCACATATTTCCGCCTGGGTGAAACAGATATATCGCTTTTGCAGAAATATATTGATGCTGCAAAAATCCTCGGCACAGATATTTTAAGACTTTGGTGCGGTAATAAAAGCTCACTTGATTATACTGATGCGGAAGAAGAGCTGCTCTTTACCCAATGTCGTAAGGCTTCGGAAATTGCAGAAAAAAACGGTGTCACTCTTTGTATGGAATGTCACAACGGCACCTATACTGACAGGAAAGAGGGCGCAATAAAGCTGATGAAGGCAGTAAACTCTCCTGCCTTTCGTATGTACTGGCAGCCGAATCAGTTTGTATCAGATGAAGAAAATAAGCAGTATGCCCGTCTTCTCGCTCCTTTTACAAAACATATTCATGCATTTAACTGGACAGCAAAAGAAAGATTTCCCCTTTCGGAAGCCGCAGATTTATGGAAAGAATATCTCTCATATTTTCAGGGAGAAAATACTCTTCTTCTGGAATTTATGCCTGACGATAACATAAACTCATTAAATACCGAAGCAGAAAGTCTCAAGAGGCTGATTTTATGAAAGCTGTATTTTTATGCAATGACAAAAACAATCCCTTAAGAATATACTCCGATAATGTAAGAAAACGGTTGAATGAGCTTTCGGGAATAACGGATGAAGTATATTCCCGTGAAGATGTTTTTGAAAACACAGAGCTTTTTACCGATACGGAATACATTTTCTCCACATGGGGAATGCCCGTTTTTTCGGAAGAGGAAATACAAAAGATTTTCCCGGCTCTTAAATGCGTATTCTACGGTGCAGGAACAGTTCAGTTTTTTGCCCGTCCGTTTCTCAATAATAATATAAAGGTATTTTCCTCATGGGCAGCAAATGCCGTTCCCGTTGCGGAATACACCGTAGCTCAGATTATTCTTGCCAATAAAGGCTTTTTCGCCACATCCCGTTTCCAGAGTACGGGAAGGCTTTCAGAGGCTTCGGCACTTAAGGAATGCTATCCCGGAACCTTCGGTGAGTCAGCAGGGCTTCTCGGTGCAGGCATGATAGGCTCCCTTGTTGCACAAATGCTTAAAAGCTACAGAATTTCCGTAAAAGTTTTTGATCCCTTTTTAAGTGATGAAAAAGCAGAAAAGCTGGGAGTTACAAAATGCTCCCTTGAAGAGATTTTTACTCATTGCTTTGTTGTTTCAAATCACCTTGCAAACAATGCCGAAACAAAGGGTATACTAAATAGAGAGCATTTTTCCCGTATGCGAAAATATGCAACCTTTATAAACACGGGAAGAGGGGCACAGGTTATTGAAAAAGATCTGTGTGAAATTCTTGAGAAAAGACAAGATCTTACGGCAATTCTCGATGTAACTCACCCCGAGCCGCCCGAAGCAGGACATCCCTTCTATACACTTCCCAACTGCATACTGACTCCGCATATAGCGGGAAGCTACGGAGATGAAGTAAAAAGAATGGGCGAATATCAGCTGACGGAGTTCGAAAAATATCTGAAGGGCGAGTCCACGGAATACGAAGTAACCCTCAGAATGCTTGAAACAATGGCATAAAAAAAGACGGCATAAGTGTTCTTGATGCTTATGCAGAATAACGTATTAAACAGAAGGATGAAAAATATGGATATAAAAACACTTAAAAATGAACTGCTGAATGAATATAAATACCGCACAGAGCTTCACGCTCATACATCCCCTGCCAGCTCTTGCTCACAGATTCTTCCCGAGGAATTGGCTGTAATTTATAAAAATCTCGATTATGATGCGGTAACGGTTGCAAATCACTTCACCTTCGGATATCAGGACAGCGACAAGCAACAGGTGCTTGACAGATTTTTCGGAGATTTTGAAAAAGCAGAAAAAAAGGGAAAGGAAATCGGAATAAAGGTTATTCTTGCAGCTGAAATACGCTTTGAGGAAAACGAAAACGATTACCTGATTTACGGTGTCACCCGAAAAATGATGGAGGAAATTTACGATCTTCTCCCCTACGGCATTGAAAATTTCCGTAAAAATTATAATATGCCTAACAGCGTATTTTTACAGGCACACCCCTTCAGAGAAGGAATGGAAAGGGTTGATCCCTCACTGCTGGACGGTATCGAGGTATTCAATCTTCACCCCAACCATAACTCTAAGGTAGGTCTTGCCTCGGTTTATGCGAAGGAGCAGAATTTCGGCATTGTAACGGCAGGCTCGGACTTCCATCACCCGAACCGTAAGCACGAGGGTGTATCAGCAATACTTACCAAAACTCTCCCTGAGGATTCATTCTCTCTTGCGGATATACTTAAAAGCGGAGATTATCTTCTTGAGGCAGGCAGAAACCATATAATTATTCCGTAAAAGGTAAAAATTTCGGAAAGCTTTTAAATCCCGCATACGAAAGCCGGATTGAATATTACGGAAAAGAACATATCAATCCGAAAATGCAGGGACTCAAGGAGCTTCGTGCCAGAAATAATTTAAAAACTTCGATCTTTTAGAAAAAACGACTGAAATTTGTAAAAAGAAAAGGTTAAAAAAATACAAATTATAATGCGAGGGTATTTTATCTATTGCCTTTTTGTATTTTTTCGGATAAAATAATACTAATTCCGGGAACCATATCACAAGGCTTGGTTTCTGTAAAAAAATCTGATCAGGAGATGACAAAATTATGAGTTCTTCAAAAACTCCCTCAAATGCCGTGCGTCCCTTCGGCTGGGCTGACAAAATCGGTTATTCATTGGGAGATATGGGCTGTAACTTCTCTTTCCAGCTCGTATCAACCTATATGCAGCTTTTCTATATGCAGTATATCGGCATTAACGAAAAGGCATATGCAATAATCATCATCCTTTCAAAAATCTTTGATGCGGTAAACGATATTGTTATCGGCAATCTTGTTGACACAAAGAGAATCGGCAAAAAGAGTAAGTATATGCCCTGGATTCTGCTGGGCGGTGTTACTCTCATAATTTTCAATATAATGCTTTTCGCACCCGTACAGAATTTCTCCGAATGGGGTAAATACATCTGGTGTCTCGGTGCATACTGCCTCTGGTCAATTGCCTACACAATGGTAAATGTTCCCTACGGCTCTCTTCATTCAGTTATTACGGATGATCCTCAGCAGAAGGTTTCTCTTTCTACCTTCAGAAGCATCGGTGCCGCTCTTCCCGGCATCCTTGTTATGATAGTTCTTCCCAAGGTTTTATATAACACAACAACAAATGCAAACGGTGAGGAAATTGAGGTTCTTAAGGGTACTGCTCTTCTGCCCGTAGCACTCGTGTTCGGTGTTATTGCACTTTTTGCATTCTGGGGAACAACAAAGCTTGTAAAAGAAAGAGTAGCTCACAAATCTGACAATAATGCAGTTGGCTTCGGCGCAATTATGTCTGCTGTAAAGTCATTCTTTACAAACCGTGCTATGCTCGGTGCTACAATTGCATCAGTTGCATCAGTTGCTCTTTTCAACTCCACAATGTCCCTTAACAATATGGTGTTCCAGTATTTCTTCAATGACACAAGCAAGATGGGACTTGCAATGGTAGGAAGCTACGCACCTATGGTTGTTTTCATGGCTTTAATGGGCAAGCTTACAAAGAAATACGGTAAAAAGAGTGTTATCGTTACAACTATGCTTATCGGTGCGATATCAGGTATAGTTTCTCTCGTTCTTCCCATATCCCCCGATTCAACAGGTATGATTCTTTATGTTGTTTGCCTTATGGGACTTAATCTCGGTAACGCAGGCTTCCAGATTTCCGTATGGGCTGTTATTGCAGACTGCATTGAAGCATCATACAGAAAGACTCATAAGAGTGAGGAAGGCTCACTTTATGCACTCTATTCCTTCTTCAGAAAGCTGGCTCAGGGTATCGGTCAGGCTGTTGTTGCGCTCGGTCTTTCCGCTATCGGCTTTATTGAGGGTGCTGATGCCGTTCAGCCCGATAATTTCGGCGTAAAGGTAAAATCCCTCTACTTCGTGCTTCTTGCAGCAGGCTCACTTATTGCATTCCTTTCCATGAAATTCATCTACAACATCGGCAAAAAGGAAGAAGACGCATTTGCAAAAACCGTTGCTGAAGCAGAATAATAAATATTCAAAGTGATAATTTCAAGGGGGAACAAAATTATGATTCCCCCTTGCCATTTCCTTTTTTATGTTATATAATTATTTCGCTTATTCACTGTTACTTATTACTTCATACACGCGGGTGTGGTGGAATTGGCAGACACGCAAGATTTAGGTTCTTGTGCCAAAAGCATGCAGGTTCGACCCCTGTCACCCGCACCAGAAAAAAGCACTTCGAAAGAAGTGCTTTTTTCAATTAAATCCGTCGTCCGACGGAATAAATCCATCTTCGATGGTTGAAATCACTTCGTGATGAAATCCGACTTCGTCGGGAGACGGA
>JAZRTO010000011.1:0-46295 GCA_045652065.1 Acutalibacteraceae bacterium | reverse complement strand
CAAGAATTGCTGCACCCATTGAATATGTAAAGCCGTTGCAGGATGTAAGAACACCGTGGTAGAACATAAGCCAGCCCTCATCTGTCTCGATGGGTGTGGGACCTGCTCCGACCTTTGTCATTTCCCAGTTCTTTTCGGGCTTCATAACAAAACGGTGCTTGCCCCAGTATGTAAGATCCTTACTGTGGCTTAAGAAAATATCGCCGTAGGGTGTGTGACCTCTGTCGCAGGGACGGATAAGAAGAAGGAATTCGTCATTTACCTTTCTGGGGAAGAGCACACCGTTACGGGCAACGGGATAGCATGCATCCTCAAGCTGAGTCCACTCCTTGAAATCTGTTGTATATGCAATACCGATTGTTGTACCGTGAGGAGTAAGGTTTACCCATGAAAGATAATATTTACCGTCAATTTCGCAAAGACGGGGATCATAACCTCTGAAAATTACCTTTTCTTCAAGCTCCCAGTTGATAGCATCCTTACTGTAACCCACAACAAGTGTATGATCACGGCTCATTACATCAACACGGAACACACCTGCAAAGCCGTCACCGTAGGGCACAACTGCAGAGTTAAAAATACTGTTTGCCATATAGAGGTTGTCTCTTGTGATAATAGGATTTCCGTCATATCTCCATACGGGATATTTATATCCTTCGGGCTTGTCCTGCCAAGGGATGTTGGGAATATTTGCGCCTATAATTTTAGCCATAGCTTTTCTCTCCTGAAAAATTATTCTTTGGATTTATTATACAGTATATACTGCTCTTTTTCAACTGTTATTACTCACGGCATTCTGCTCTTTATAGAATTTTCTGACATTAATAAAGGCACTTATAATGCAATAGAAGCAATAAACAGCATAAATGAGATATGTTGTCTGCTTGTAATCTACGATTACCATCTGCACGGAAAGAAGAAGGGTAACAACTGCCGTTACAATCCACAGATATGTATATTCGATGTAAGCAAGCATAGTAAGCACAGGCACAACAAAGCCTAAAAGGAAGGATATACTGTCAAGAATTGCATATTCGTAATTAAGGTAAGTGAAAACCCCTGCAAGAACAGCCCAAACGACAAGAAGCACTGCTGACCAGAGAAGGCGCATTTTGTTGGACATACGTTTGAAAATAACCGTCTTTTTATAGGCATTTTTCTTCCAACGGAAAAATGTCATAAGCTGCACGGGAAAGCTGAAAAGAACAGACGATGCAGCTGAAGCATATACACCCATATAAATGTAAGCGCCCGTGTAAATCAGTGAATTTATTGCTCCGCAAAGAGCTCCCACACGGTTAGCTTCAGACTGAAAGCCCATTACAAAGAGGGAAATAAAAAGAGGTACCATCAGGAAAAATTCCTGTTTACATACTATTCCTGCTATAAGAATTGCGATACCCGTCACCGCGATCAGTATTTTTTTGCTGTTTTTCATAATATTCTCTCCTGCCGGAAAATTTCATTTTTCATTGTAGCACAAGATTTTCACTTTCGCAACCGCATAAAAGGACACATTCCCTGAGGAATGTGTCCTTTGAATTTTTTGATAAGCTTTAAGCAGCGGTTGTTTCCTCTGCAGCTGCAGTTGTTTCTTCAACTGCTTCTGTATTTTCTTCGACTGTGGGGGCTGCTGCCTTACTCATAACCATCTTGAGAGCCTCAACAAGCTGTCCTTCGCTTGCTTCGTCAATTGTAACGGTAATCTTGTCACCCTTATTGAAGAGAACTACCATATCAGCAACATCAGCTGCAACATAGTAATATACACCTGAGTTATCAAGCTCAATGTAGAAATATGTGTTACCTGATACTACTGTTGAACGGATATCGGTTACAACACCTGTAATCTGAGCAAGACCTGTTGCGCTGTCGTCGCTCTGAGGCTTGTTAGCAGATGCATCAAAATTAATATCGATAACAACAGAGGGGCTGAGAGCCTTCAGACCCTTGATATACTCGCTTACTGCGGATGAAAGATCATCATTTTCGTTTGTGGGAATTGCAACAACGTTGTACTGTTCAACGTTAACCATTGCATAGGATTTTACAATATTTGCATCATCCTTAAGAGCCATAAAGTAGGTGGCCTCACCGTCAATGTTAAGAAGGATGGGGAATGCAGCCTTCCAGCCCTTATCGGAAACCTTACCCTGTGCAGATTTCTGGGCAGCAGCCTCTGTTGCACCTGTTGTGCTGTAGAAGAAGCCTTCCTTGGTTCTCTGGTTGATAAAGAAGAAGCCGAGAATTGAGTCGTCGGAGGTAACAGATGTAACACCTGTGTAGAGGTAAACGTCATCGCCTACTGCCATGAATGAATAGCCCTGAGAGGCCTGCTTAACACCGGACTGACCGATGATAGAGTTCCAGAAGCCGCCTGCATACTTACCGAGGAAATTATACTGCTGAACAAGAAGATCAGCATCGAAAGCCTGGTCAATCCATGCAATTTCAGAGTTATCTGCACCAATCTCTTCTGCTGTATAGTAAACATCCTCACCTGTAACAGCATCAACAAGAAGAACACCTGCAACATCGTCGCCGCCTACAAGACCAACTGTCTTTTTGATGTGTTCAACAACCCAGTAGGGCTTGCCTGCTTCGTCAATTTCAAATGAGGTTTCACCAAAAATGTATGTGGGATACTTGAAACGGAGATGTCTTGCAAGATATTCATTGAAATGCTCTGCAGTTGAATACTTGATATCAAATTCTGTAATAAGCTGAGCTTCCTGAGTATTGAGATTAACTCTTATATAACCGGGAATACCCTCATAATCTGCACTTAAAACAGAGTTTGTTGCCCACTTGAATATATCGCCGTACTTAAGAGGATAAACTCTGTAGGGAGAGCCCTTGTAGTTTATCTGTGTGGAATCGCTTTCAAGAATTTCAAACTGAGATTCAAGGCCGAGAGCCGAGAAGTCACCAAGTGTCTTATTTGCAAGCTCACGTGCAGCATCCTTGTCAATAAGGGGAACCTTATCAAAGTCTGAAATGCTGTCGATAACAGAAATTGTGTTGTCAAATTCTGCATTGTCAATTGTAAGAATCTCTGCATAGTCCTTTGCACGGAAGAAGGGACTGGATATAACATAACCAACACCTACAACAAGTGCAAGAACAAGACCTAATGCAATGGGAGCAATTGACTGTCTTCTTACATAGGGAACGTATTCAGGCTTTATGAAAGCACCGGATGTTACAAATGCAGAGCCAACATATGCTGCAAGAACAAGAGCCCAGTAAATGTAGAAGTCATAGGACTGAAGATTCATGGGAGGAAGCATAAAGTAATATGCAACCGCAGCAACAATAAGAGTAATGATGATGTTGATAACAATTTTAAGACCTGCCTTTTCAGGGGGGATAAGCACGTCTTTTACACTTTTTTTCTTTCCGCTATCGGAAAAATCTACTTTAATAGGATCCATTTTTATTCTCCTTGATTTCTTACTTTACGGGGATAATTTTATCTTTTCCGCCCATATAAGGACGAAGTGCTTCGGGGATGTTAACACTTCCGTCTTCATTGAGATTATTCTCAAGGAATGCAATAAGCATTCTGGGAGGAGCAACAACAGTGTTGTTGAGTGTGTGAGCAAGATACTTGCCTTCCTTGCCGTTTACTCTTATCTTAAGTCTTCTTGCCTGAGCATCACCGAGATTTGAGCAGGAGCCTACTTCAAAATACTTGCCCTGACGGGGTGACCATGCTTCAACGTCAATTGACTTAACCTTAAGGTCTGCAAGGTCGCCTGAGCAGCACTCAAGTGTTCTTACGGGGATATCAAGGCTCACGAAAAGGTCAACTGTGTTCTGCCAGAGCTTGTCAAACCACATTTTGCTGTCCTCGGGCTTACATACAACTACCATTTCCTGCTTCTCAAACTGGTGAATTCTGTAAACGCCTCTCTCCTCGATACCGTGTGCACCCTTTTCCTTACGGAAGCAGGGAGAATAACTGGTAAGTGCCTGAGGAAGTGCATCCTCGGGAACAATTGTATCAAAGAACTTACCGATCATTGAATGCTCACTTGTACCGATGAGATAGAGATCCTCACCCTCAATTTTATACATCATGGCTTCCATTTCTGCAAAGCTCATAACACCCGTAACAACATCGCTTCTGATCATAAAGGGAGGAATACAATAAGTAAAGCCCCTGTCAATCATAAAATCTCTTGCATATGAGATAACGGATGAATGAATTCTTGCGATATCTCCCATAAGATAGTAGAAGCCGTTACCTGCAACGCGTCTTGCAGAATCAAGGTCAATGCCGTTGAAGCGCTCCATAATATCTGTGTGATAAGGAATGGGGAATGAGGGTACTACGGGCTCACCGTAACGCTGTACCTCAACATTTTCGCTGTCGTCCTTACCAATCGGTACTGACTCATCAATGATGTTGGGGATAACCATCATTATATTTGTGATTTTTTCCTGAAGCTCTGCTTCTTTAGCCTCTGCAGCGGCGAGAGCAGCAGACTGCTCGTTTACGAGCTTCTTCATCTCTTCTGCCTCTTCCCTTTTGCCCTGACCCATTAATGCACCGATCTGCTTGGAATACTTATTTCTTGAAGCACGAAGATTATCAGCCTCTGTCTTATTCTTTCTGCTTTCAACATCAAGTGCTAAAACCTCATCAACCAGAGGAAGCTTATTATCCTGAAACTTCTTTTTGATGTTTTCTCTGACCGCATCGGGATTTTCACGTAAAAATCTTATATCAATCATCTTTTAATCCTCCGAAAAAAGTTTTGCTAATTTCTGTAAGTCGTCCGCATCGAAAAATTCTATTTCGATTTTTCCGCCCTTGCCCGAGTTAGAAACGGTGACTTTTCTTGCAAGCACACCGGAAAGGGAAAGCTCAACCTCGTCATAGAACTTGTCTCTTACTTTTTTAGGTGGCGCTTCCTTTTTGGGCTTCTTAAGAGCCTTCACAAGCTGTTCTGTCTGCCTTACAGATAACTGTTTTTCAACAATTTCACTTGCAATGTCGGAAATTAACTTCTCATCCTCAAGTCCCAACAGCGCTCTTGCGTGACCTGCTGAAAGCTTTCCTTCTTCAACAAGCTTCATCACATCCTTGGGAAGTGCAAGAAGTCTTAATGCATTTGCAATTGCGGGACGGGATTTAGAAAGCTTTTCTGCAGCTTCCTCCTGGGTGTAGCCGTATTCTTCAATAAGCTTTCTTATACCTGCAGCTTCTTCAATAGGATTCAAGTCCTCACGCTGAAGATTCTCTATAAGAGCGATAGCCGCTGCTTCCGCATCTGTAAGTGACTTTATAATTACAGGTACTTCCGTAAGCTCTGCACGTCTTGCTGCACGGTAACGTCTTTCACCTGCAACGATTTTATATGAACCGTCTGACATAGGTCTTACAAGAAGAGGCTGTAATACACCGAATTCTCTTATGGATGCCTCAAGCTCTGAAAGAGCTTCCTCGGTGAACTTTGTTCTGGGCTGTCCGCGGTCAGGTTCAATATCGCTTATAGGAAGCATAACAGAACCGCCGTCTGACAAAGCATCCGTGGAATTGTCAAGGAAAAGACTGTCAAAGCCTTTGCCGAGACCGCCTTTTTTTGCTGCCATTTATTTACCTCCTGTCCTGTTTTGACAAGAACTCGTCACAGAAATCAGAATATGCCTCTGCTCCCTTTGAGCGTTTGTCAAAGTATATTATAGGCTGTCCGAAGCTTGGAGCCTCCGACAAGCGAACATTTCTGGGAATTGTGGTAGAATATACCTTTTTTGGGAAGAATTTCTTAACCTCTTCAACAACCTGCTGAGTAAGATTCAATCTTCCGTCATACATCGTAAGAAGAACTCCTTCAAGCTCTAAATACGGATTATAAAGTCTTTTAATATTTCTTGCAGTTGCCATTAACTGCGAAAGGCCTTCAAGTGCATAATATTCGCACTGTATGGGCACAAGAAAAGTATCGGATGCCGTAAGCGCATTGAGAGTGATAAGTCCCAGTGACGGAGGACAATCTAGAAAAATATAATCATACGTCTCCCACAGGGGTGCTAAAGCACTTTTAAGCAGATTCTCGCGGTTTTTTATATCAATAATCTCAAGCTCAGCACCTGCAAGATTCATATTTGAAACCATAAGGTCAACACCCTGAAATTCGGTGTGTATAACTGCTTCTTCACCTTTGCTGTTACCAACAAGGACATCATAGGATGAAACCTTTATTGCTCTTTTATCTACTCCAAAGCCGCTTGTTGAATTTCCCTGAGGGTCTATATCCACAAGAAGAACTTTTTTACCCTTGGCACCGATGCAGGCAGCAAGGTTAACAGCAGTAGTTGTCTTACCTACTCCGCCTTTCTGATTAAGCACGGCTATCGTCTTTGCCATCAGCGGCTCCTCCTTATTATATTATTTATATATTATTAATATATAATACAATAGTATATCAAAGACCGCCGAAAAAATCAATACGTTATAGAAATTATTATTGTTTCACGTGAAACAATAATAAAAAGCCTCAATATAGCAAAATTCACCCGACAATATCAATATTATTCTCAAAACATTACATCATCAAAGCCCACCATAATCACAACACTCCCCTATCAATTATTAAAATCAGTTACTTACTTCTTCACTATTACATCTTACTTATTACCTACCAAACGAAAGAACCACCGGCAAGCCGATGGTTCCTTCGTTTGGATGTGGGGTGTGAAAGAGAAAGATATGGGCTGTATGATAAAGAGACAAGTCTCTAAATCAACTTGTTAATTGTGACAGTATACACTATTTTACTGTCATCTGCGATTTTTTTGCAGTTTGCAGAAATTCCTGAAGCCTGCATTGTATCAACAGCATGCTCTATGGTATTTTCAAATATCCTGTAATCTCTGTAATGAGCAGCAAAAACCGCTTTTTTGGGAACCTTTTCTGTCATTTCATAAGCTTCTCTGAAGCTGCAGCCTGAGGAAATAATTAAATCTATAATATCATTTTGTCTTACATAATCATCTACACCGGCAATAGCATTAGCTGTCGTTTCATTAATATTGCCGGACATAATTTTCCATTTGACATTATCACTGAGAGTTAAAAGCCTTTTTCTTGACAGTATAAGCCCCTCAGCAACGGAAAGCTTCACGGAAAGCTCAGCTACAGAGTATATATCAAGCAACTCATCAATTATTGTTGCAAGCTCAAGATAATGCAGTTCTTTTCTATGCAAGTTTTCCGCTATATTATATAACATAGAATTACAATCATCTGTATTCATCAGAATACAAGGAAGTGCAGTGCATCCTGCAATTAATGCGGCTCTGCGGCGGCGCTCCCCTGAAATTACACGGTAGCATCCGTCTTCTGTTGTCGAAACAATAAGCGGATTAAGAATTCCGACAGAGCATATAGAATCTGCGAGTATATGTAGTTCTTCAAGAGATACAACTCTTCTTGAGGAATAAACTGCCGGTAGAATGTCCTCTATAGGTATAAGAAGAATTGAACCGCCTGTTTTCACCTTATTCTTAAGCATCATGACACCAAAACAAATAAGCTATGATATTCAGCAGGTTTGTCCTGCAAACATAGAATACCATAGCTTATATGCAAATAATAATGTAATTTGTCTGTAAAATAATAAATTATCAGATAATTAAAGTGGTTTTTTTGATATCTGCGCAAATGCTCTGGGGTATTTAGTCGAGGTTTGCGATATCTTTTTTACAATAATTATTTCTCTATCACTACCGTCAGGTATTGTATATCTGTTCTTTTCTATAACTTTTGCACCGAGATTTGCAATAGCGCCGCAGCCTCTCTGATCTTCTTCAGGAGAAAGAACAGCCTTAAGAGGAGCAAAAAAGCCACCTACCTTTACAAGAGGTACAGAATATTCAGCCAAAACATTAAGCGAAGCCACCGCACGGGAGGTCACTATATCAAATTTTTCTCTAAACTCCGCTTTTTTTGCAGCATCCTCTGCACGTATCGTAATTACATTACCGTGAAGATCCAGTTCTTTCAGAAGAAATCTGATAAAATCTAACTTCTTATTCACGGAATCAATCATAGTAATGTCAAATTCAGGCTCTGCACAAAGAAGCGCTGCACCGGGAAAGCCTGCACCGGTTCCTACGTCTATTATCTTCTTTTCATTTAATTCACAATATTTCATAAGACAAAGACTGTCAACAAAATGCTTAATAACAATATCGTCAGGTGCAGTAATCGCTGTAAGATTTACCTTTTCATTATAATCAACAAGCATCTGAGCATATTTATCAAATCTGTCAATTGCAGCATCGGAGATATTAATAGCGAGAGATTCGCATGAAGCTTTAAGTAATTCTTTAGAAATCATCAGTTACTCCCCCTCTGATATTTAGCAAGATAAATTAAAAGCACAGATATATCAGCAGGACTTACACCGGAAATGCGGGATGCTTGTCCTATACTTCTCGGTCTGATTTTCGTCAGCTTTTCAATTGCCTCGGTTCTGAGATTAATTACATCCTTATAATCTATACTCTCGGGAATCAGTTTTTCCTCGAGTCTGCGCATTTCATTTACCTGAGAAAGCTGTCTTTTAATATATCCCTCATATTTCAGGTCTATTTCAACCTGCTCAAATACTTCATAAGGCAAATCAGGACGAGTTTTATCAAATTCTGTCAGAACCTCATAATTCAACTGCGGTCTTCTTATAAGATCAGCCAACTTACATCCTGTAGTAAGTGCAGATGTTTCACGTGAAACAAGAAGATTGTTAATACCTTCTGAAGGTGCAATAACAGTAGATTCTGTTCTTCTTCTTTCAATATCTATAAGCTCGAGCTTATGAAGGAATTTGTCATATTTTTCCTGACTGACAAGTCCCAAATCATATCCCAATTTAAGAAGACGTATATCAGCATTATCCTGACGTAAAATAAGTCTGTATTCAGAACGTGATGTCATCATTCTGTAGGGCTCATTACAGCCCTTGGTTACAAGGTCATCTATAAGTGTACCGATATAAGATCCGGAGCGCTCAAGTATAAAGGGCTCTTTACCCTGTACCTTCAAAGCAGCATTAATACCTGCAACAAGACCCTGAGCCGCGGCTTCTTCATATCCGCTTGAACCGTTGAACTGTCCGGCACCGAAAAGTCCCTCTACATTAAGAAATTCAAGAGTGGGACGAAGCACAAGAGGATCTACACAGTCATACTCAATAGCATAAGCATTTCGCATAATCTGACAATTCTCAAGTCCCTTTATGGAATGAACAAAAGCTTCCTGAACATCAACAGGCAGTGATGATGAAAGTCCTTGCAGATACATCTCCTCAGTATCAAGTCCACAGGGCTCAATAAATATCTGATGACGCTCTTTATCAGCAAATCTTACCATTTTATCTTCTATACTGGGACAATATCTTGGGCCTACACCCTCAATCACACCACCAAATAATGGGGATCGGTGAAGATTGTCCATTATTATACGCTTGGTTTCCTCATTGGTATATGTAATGTGACAAGAGAGAATATTTTCGGGAATATCAGTAGTAGAAAACGAAAAGGGCACTACCCTTTCATCACCGGTCTGCTCTTCAAGTCCTGAAAAATCAACACTTCTTCTGTTGACTCTTGAGGGAGTTCCCGTCTTAAAACGACGAAGCCCTATTCCCTGCCCTTTGAGTGAATCAGAAAGACCTATTGCAGGAAACATTCCGTCAGGTCCACTTGAATAAACCTTATCGCCTACATAAATTTTACCGTCAAGGAATGTACCTGTAGCAAGAATCACACATTCTGCATGATAAACACAATCAAGCTGAGTTTTTAATTCCCATAAAGAATTATCCATTCTGTTAAGTGATACAATCTCTGCCTGAACAAGCGTGAGATTGTCCTGCTTTTCAAGGACATTTTTCATATACTTGGAGTATTCACGCCTGTCTATCTGAGCTCTGAGAGAATGAACGGCAGGACCTTTGCCTAAGTTCAGCATACGGCTCTGCAGTGTATTCTTATCTGCAGCAACACCCATTTCACCGCCCAGCGCATCAATTTCACGGACAAGATGACCCTTCGACGTACCGCCAATTGAAGGGTTACAAGCCATATTGCCTATCCAGTCAAGATTTATGGTAAAGCACACAACTGAACTGCCGAGCCTTGCAGCAGCAAGCGCAGCTTCAATACCTGCGTGTCCCGCACCAATTACGGCAACATCATATTTTCCGGAAAAATAATCCATCTGAATACTCCTTAAGCAACAATTAATAACAAATAATTATAGCACGGAATTAATTATATTGCAATATTGATATAAGATGTATATAATAATTATAACAATATAAAAGTCAGATTTAATTAATAATTCAGAGGATTAGTATATGTCAACAATTGCGGCAATTGCCACACCCAACGCGGCGGGCGGAATAGGAATAATAAGAATATCAGGTGAGAACGCTATAAGCATCGCCGATAAGTGCTTCTCTGCATTTTCAGGAAAGAAGCTTTCAGCTATGAAGGGATATACTGCAGCCTACGGACAGATTTCAGACGGGGACTCCCCTATTGACGAGGCTGTAGCGGTAGTTTACCGCGCACCTAAAAGCTATACCGGTGAGGATGTTTGCGAATTATGCTGCCACGGCGGACTTTTTATAATGAACAAGGTATTAAGACTTGTTTTCAGTCTTGGTGCCGTTCCTGCCGCTCCGGGAGAATTTACAAAAAGAGCTTTTCTTAACGGAAAAATGGATTTAGCTCAGGCAGAAAGTGTAATGAATGTTATTTCGGCATCAGGAGAAGCAGCACTCAATGCTGCAAGAAATACACTTCAGGGAAATGTCAGCAAAAAAATAGGAGACATCTGCTCTTCACTTATTTCCACAGCTGCAGCACTTGCTGTATGGAGTGATTATCCTGACGAAGATATCCCGGCAGTAGAAACAGATACATTATATGCTTCCCTCACTCAAAGTGAAAATGAGCTTGAAAAACTCATAAAAAGATATGACAGCGGAAAGGCAGTCACCCAGGGCATAAACACCGTCATATGCGGAAAACCAAATGTGGGCAAATCAACTCTTATGAATGTGCTTTCAGGATGTGAACGCTCAATCGTAACATCAATCGCAGGTACAACAAGAGACATTGTCGAGGAAACAGTAAGAGTCGGAGACATACTTTTAAGGCTCGCCGATACAGCCGGAATTCGTGAAACCGAGGATGAGGTTGAAAGCATCGGTGTCAACATGGCAAAGAGCAGAATTGAAACCGCAGACCTGATTCTTGCAGTTTTTGATGTATCCCGTCCCCTTGATGATGAGGATATAAAGCTACTTCAGAAGTGCAGAGAAAAGAGGTGTCTTGCCATTATAAACAAGACAGATCTCACTCCTGCATTTTCCGAAAAAGATGTAAATTTATACATTCCGAAAGTAATAACACTTTCAGCAAAAAGCAGCGACAGTCTGGATAAAATACGAGAAGCTCTTGAAGAAATTCTCGGAACAGGTGGGCTTGATTTTTCACAGGAAATGCTGGCAGCCGACAGACAGTATGAATGTGCAAGAAAGGCCCTCGAATGTATAAGAGAAGCAAAATATGCCATTAACTCGGGACTTACAATTGATGCTGTAAATGTCAGTATTGACTGCGCAATTGAGCAGCTTCTTACTCTTACAGGCAAAAAAGCAAGTGAAGAAATAGTAAACGAGGTATTCTCAAAATTCTGCGTCGGAAAGTAAATCACAGAAAAAAGAGAGCTCATAATAATCTGCAGTCTTAACCGGAAACAAGAAAATAAAAAAATACCCTTATTAAAATAATATCAGAAAATAATCAGCATTCCAAGCGCCGTGACTACAGAACCCAGAAGAGCAGCACATGAAAATTTCAGATATGTCTTAAGCCTTTCCCCCGGTTTTTTTTCCGCCCTTCCGTAGGGAGGAGAGGTAGCATTCTTAATCATCTCATCTGCACTTTTTCTTAATTTCTGTTCACCGATTTCAGAAAAACCCGGCTTTACAAAAAATATAACCTTTTCAAAATAAGCGCTGTCCGGCTGGGGAATTTCCACCACCTGACGGTTTACACCTTTAAGCATAATAAAAACCTCCAATAATATATATAGTGATTATTGACATAATCTATAAATTAAAACATTATCGGAAAATTTCTTTATTACGGCACATAAAAAAACTCAAAGCTCCCTTGAAAAGAAGATAGATATACGGAAAAACCTTTGTTAAGTTTTTAACAATTAGCTTATACACACACATATAGTGTCGTACCGTTCAAGGTTATACACTATATCCGATTTGTTAAAATAAGTCGAATTCTGACTTATATAAATAAACGATAATAAAGGTTCAAAAAAGACTATTTACTTTTCGTGATTTTTAATGTAAATGTTTTTATACTATTTGTATATTGTTTATAAGTGTAAAATTGTTAATAACTATGTTAATAATGTTGATAACTGCCAGTTAAACCCCTTGATTCACCGAGTTTTTAACAGTAAATAATTATCAACATCAACATATTGTTAAAATTTTAACATATACAGTCAGTTGTCTTACCTTGCCTACTATACAAAATGGAGATATTTTTAAATAGAATTTTCAGAAAATTTTATTTAAAATGACAACAGAGAAAAGATGGATAAAATGGAACTGATAAAAGAACATAACAACACAAGATTTTGTGGTTCAGACAAAATAAATATGGGTCTGACTCTCGATTGCGGTCAGGCATTCCGATGGGAAAATACCGCACCTGATATATACCGGGGAATTGCATTCGGACGGGAACTAACTATAAAGGATGAGGGTGAAAACGGACTTCTTTTTATAAATACACCCGAAGAAGAGATAAGGGAAATATGGGCTGAATATTTCGACCTTGGCAGCAATCACAATGAAATTATGACAAGGCTTTGTCAGGATAATTTTATAAAGGATGCTTACAGTCGTTTCGGCGGAATTCATATTCTCAATCAGGAGCCCTGGGAAACTCTGTGCTCATTTATAATTTCTGCCTGCAATAATATTCCGAGAATAAAAGGAATAGTAAAACGTCTTGCGGAAGGCTACGGAAAAAAAGCAGGTGAAGGCTTCTCATTTCCCGAAGCAAAGGATTTAGCCGTGCTTACGGAGGAAGAGCTGTCATATCTCAAAGCCGGCTACAGAGTGCCGTATATTCTTGACGCTGCAAAAAAGGTAGCTGAGGGTGAGATTGATTTCAATGCGATCCGTAATATGTCAGAGGATAATGCAAGAAAAGAACTGATGAAAATAAAAGGCGTAGGAAGAAAGGTTGCTGACTGTACCCTGCTTTTTTCTCTGGGATTTACCGACTGCTATCCCGTAGACAGACACATAGAACGCGCAACCAAAGAATGGTATCCCGACGGACTTCCCGAATTTTTCTCTCCAAATAAGGGCCTTGCACAACAGTATATTTTTACTTCAAGAATAAAATAAATAACGGATAATTATACAGTATTAATGTATAATTATCCGTTTTAATTTTTAATAAATTTCTGTATTACGACACCTTACGTATGATGCATAACTATCATCCGGTAACCTTCACATTACATACAGATTTATAATTACCGTCAAAGCTTATACAATAAACAGATGCAACACCGGGGCTGTTTGCAGTAATCACACCGCTTGCATCTACTGATGCAACACTCTCATCAGACGTGAACCAGAAAACAGTTTTAAGAGTAGCTTTTGAGGGATATATACTTACTTTCGTTTTATAAAACTCCCCTGCTTTAATAGCAATTTCCTTATCAGCCACCTTGACTCCCATAACAGGCACACGAACATAATACAGACAGCTGTCCTCGTATGTAACACCCTTGTAAGTATAAGATGCCGTAACAATTACCGGATCCTCACTTACACCGACACCCTTACATATACCATCATCAACTAAAAGCACAGAAGGGTCTGAGGAAACAAAGCTAACCTTAATTTCAGACGGTGACTGATCAGTTATTATATCATACTCAAATTTATCGGTTGAGCCTTTTTTTATAAAGTGAACATCATCCTTAAAAGATAAGCGGACTCTTGAAAATGAGAATGTTTTATAAAGCTCAAGAGTAAATTTAACATTCACTGTGCCGAACTGCTCAAATCCTCCGATAGCAGAGAGAGGCATTGTAACATCAAGCACACGCTTCTGCTGTACGGAAGAAAGCTCCTGTTTGAGTCTGTCAATATTTGCAGTCATTATGAAATTATCATAGGAAAAAGAAATATTTTCCGGATTTGCAACCGATACAGCTTTTTCCTTAATTGAATTAAAGGCTGCAGTATCAGAAGCAATATCAAAAATCTTACGGAAAACCACCTCTCCTCCGGGAACTGATACAGTATCCTCATTATAATCAAAAATATATTTCAGATCATTTTCATTTTCTTCATTGACCTGAGCTGATATATTAACAGAATGAGCAAGATACTGAGTAGAGAAAAGAACAGAGGAAAAATCATCTCCGTATTCACCGCTATATCTCTGAGAGTCATATTCTGACGAAAAAAGACCCTGAATTGAGGTTTTTATATAATCTGAAGAAGAAATAACAGCTTCAGCATTATCTCCCGTAATTTCAACGCTTTCATCAACAAGCTGAGCATCAAAATCAATCTTCAGCTTTACTCCACCATAGCTTTTGGTGTCTTCAAGCATTTCCTTTAAAGAAATAACAATTTCCTCAGGCGAGGTTGAAAATTCAGGATAAACAATTTCCTCCGTCGGAAGTGCTTCCTTTCCTTCATAAGCCGAAATAATTTTAATACCGAAAATTGAAATAATAACAAGAAGCAAAGCAAGTAAGGTAATAACAACTGTCTTAATTACTTTTTTATCTGTTTTTTTCTTTTTATCAGCAACAGGAATTTCAATTTTTTCTAAATATTTCAGTTTATCTTCATTAATCTCCGTTCTGATATCAGTATCATTCAATAAATATCACCTCAATTTAACTACACTACACTGTAAGTCTCAATATAACCCTTCTTATCTGTTTTCAGAAAAAACTAATAAGACAGGTATTCCGAATATAAACCTGTGCTTACAATATATTAACCTATTTTCACAACAATTACAATGGATTTCAGATAATTATAAGAGAAAGATCCTGTTAATTATCAACTTCCTGACACCAATTTTTGGGGCTGAAGGTGTTTCTTGTTATAAGAAAAATGAGCTGCAAAAAACACAAGTCTTTTACAGCCCGTTTTACGTAATAATAAAACAAAAATATTAATGCTGAATTTTATGATTACGGATTTGCATTACCGGTATTGTGTGACTGCTTCATAATATCAATTGCAGTAACTCTGTCCTCACTGAGAGTAATGTTGGTTTGACCGTAAATAGTTTGCTGAAGCTGCTGTGCAGCAGCGGGATAGTCAACAATCCATACCCATGCATTGCCGCGGTAGTCCATTCTGTGTTCCTCTGAGGGAACAGCAGCAGATACGATTTCGTAATCATACCATTTATTTGTAATAGCCTGAGTACCGAGAGAAATAATATTACCTACACTGCAGTCAGTTTTAACATACTTTATAACAGAATTAAGAAGAGGAGTAATCTGGCTTATACTGATATTCTTTGTTTCTGCTATAAGAGAATTTATAAACTGACGCTGTCTTCTTGTACGGCTTACATCGGCATCAGAATCACAGTGTCTGATTCTGCAGAAGGCAAGAGCCTGCTCACCATTGAGAACAACTCTTTCGCCCGAAGGACAGTCTCCGTGAATTTCTGCTCCTACAGCTGCTGCTTCGTAAGGCTGTACATTAAGAGGAATTCCTCCCAATACATCAACGATTGTGCTGAATGAATCAAAGTTTACGGAAACATAGTAGTCAATTTTAATCTTAAAATCATTCTGAATTGTTTCAATAAGCTTCTGTGCACCGCCGTTGGCATAGCAAGCATTAATTTTTGCAAATTTTCCGCCGCTTACAGTATCAATATAGGTATAACTGTCTCTGAAAACTGATGTAAGACAGATTTTTTTGGTATTCTGATTAAGGGAAGCTATAATTATAGCATCAGAATTGTAGTTACCTGCATCAAGACCTATAAGCAGAAAATTTATAACATCTTTGCTTTGCATAAGAGACTTTTCAGATGTATTAAGAGCCCAGTTTTTAAGTATAGATGAAAGGTCACTGAGGCCTCGTAATTCTTCAAGCTGTTCAAGATTCATTTCATCTCCGGCCTCTGTAACCTCAATAAATTCTGAGGGCTCAACAGTTTCCTCACCGAAAAAGTCAACTGCAGCTATTCCGGTTATAAGAACAAGACCTGAAACAACGCCTGCAAGAACTGTAAGAATATTTTTCTTATTTCTGAGGATAGTTTCTTTTAATTTTAATATTTTCTCCATTATTCACACCGCCGATCAATAAATTATTCTGTCTTTTCCGTCTCATTTATATCAGCAGCGGTTTCTGCTGAAGCTTCTGCTTTTTCAGCATCAGTGTCTGCATCTGTAGCTGACTCTTCGGGTAAATCGGTTTCCTCACCCGATTTTTTTGCCAGAGTAAGAGTAATAACACTGTCATTTTCCGAAAGCTTCATAAGTCGTACACCCTTTGAAGGACGTGCACATTCTCTTATGCTTTCAGATGCGATACGGATTATAATACCCTGCTCGGATATAAGAATAACATCATCATCCTCGTAAACAACCTTGATAGCAGCAACGTCACCGTATTTTTCAACACGATAGTTAATTGAACCGTAACCGCCTCTTGATTGTACGTGATAATCGGAGAAATCACTCTTTCTGCCGTTACCCCATTCACTGACGGTAAGAAGCTTTCCGCCGGACTCTTCATCAAGAATTTCCATTCCGACAACTCTGTCATCGGGATATTTGAATGTAAGAGCCTTAACACCTCTTGCGGTACGTCCGATAACACGGGCATCAGTTTCATTGAAGCGGATACCGAGACCCTTCTTTGTAGCAACAAAAAGATCCTGATTTCCTGTAGTAAGAAGCACCTTCTGAAGAACATCGCCTTCATCAAGGTTAATTGCAATAATACCCGATTTTCTGATATTCTTGAAGTTTTCAAGCTCGGTTCTCTTGATGATACCGTTTCTTGTAATCATACAAAGGAAGAGGTCATCATGCTCCTTGGGAATCATAATCATTGTAGTAACCTTTTCATCACCCTCAATGGGAAGGATGTTTACAAGATTCATACCCTTACTTGTACGGCTTCCTTCGGGAATTTCATATCCCTTTACCATATATGCTTTACCCTTGGTGGTAAAGAACATAATATGTGAATGAGTTGAAGCGGTGAACATAGTATCAACCACGTCTTCCTCACGACGGGTGATACCTATTCTGCCCTTACCGCCCTTCTTCTGAAGCTGATATTCATCAACACTCATTCTCTTGATGTAGCCCATCTGAGTCATTGTGAATACGCAGTCTTCCTCGGGAATAAGGTCTTCAATATCCATTTCACCGGTAACATTTACAATTTCACTTCTTCTGTCATCTGAGAACTTATCTCTGATAACCGTTACCTCATCCTTTACGAGAGCAAGAACATTTTCACGGGATGAAAGAATTTCAAGGAAGCGTGCAATCTTTTCTTCAAGCACTCTTTCTTCATCCTCAAGCTTTTCTCTTTCAAGGCCTGTCAGCTGTCCCAGACGCATCTGAACAATATGATTTGCCTGAATTTCATCAAATCCGAAGCGAGCCATAAGTCTTTCCTTGCCTTCGGCAATTGACTTGGACGCACGGAGAATATTAATAACCTCATCAATGAAATCAAGTGCCTTGAGAAGCGCTTCAAGGATATGCTGACGCTCCTTTGCCTTCTTAAGGTCAAACTCAGTTCTTCTTGTAACAACATTTACCTGATGGTCTATGTAGTGCTCAAGCATTTCCTTAAGAGTAAGAACCTTGGGTACACCGTCAACAAGTGCTAACTGAATTACACCGAAGGTAGTCTGAAGCTGAGTAAAGGAATAAAGCTGATTAAGCACTATCTGAGGATTTGCATCACGCTTAAGATCAATTGTGATGTTCATACCCTCTCTTGATGAGTAGTCATTGATATCTGAAATTCCCTCAAGTCTCTTTTCCTTGTGAAGCTCTGCAATAGACTCAATGAGTCTTGCTTTATTGACCTGATAGGGAAGCTCTGTAACAATAATCTGATATCTGCCGTTCTTTGCCTCCTGTATTTCACAACGGGCACGGACGGTAATTTTTCCTCTGCCGGTAGCATACGCTGCTCTGATACCTGATCTTCCCATAATAATACCCTTTGTAGGGAAGTCAGGTCCCTTTATATGCTGCATAATATCCTCAAGTGTGCAATCGGGATTATCAATAACACAGCACATACCGTCAACAACCTCACCTAAGTTGTGGGGAGGAATATTTGTAGCCATACCGACAGCAATACCTGTTGAGCCGTTTACAAGAAGATTGGGAAAACGGGCAGGAAGAACCGTAGGCTCTTTAAGTCTGTCATCATAGTTTCCGGTAAAATCAACAGTATCCTTATCAATATCAGTGAGCATTTCAAGAGATATCTTGCTCATTCTTGATTCTGTATATCTGTATGCTGCAGGGGGGTCGCCGTCAACCGTACCGAAGTTACCGTGACCGTCTACAAGAATATATCTTGTAGAGAAGCTCTGAGCAAGTCTTACCATTGCATCATAAACAGATGCGTCACCGTGAGGATGGTAACGACCCAGAACTGAGCCTACTGTATCAGCACACTTACGGTACTCCTTATCGGGAGTAAGGTTATTCTCGTGCATTGTATAGAGAATACGAGGGTGAACGGGCTTTAAGCCGTCACGCACATCAGGAAGGGCACGCTGAGTAATAACGGACATTGAGTAGTCAAGGAAATAGCTTCTCATTTCCCTGTTAAGGTCTACCTGAACCATATTACCCTGGGGCTTTACCTCTTCCATATTTTCATTTATCTTGTTTTCATTATCCATCATATATCACCTTAAATATCGAGGTTCTGAACAAATTTAGCGTTCTTTTCGATAAATTCTTTTCTGGGCTCAACCTTATCTCCCATAAGAATTGAGAAGGTTTCGTCTGCTTCCTCAGCATCATTCAGGTTTACACGGAGCATTGTTCTTCTCTCAGGATCCATAGTAGTTTCCCAGAGCTGCTCAGGATCCATTTCACCAAGACCCTTATATCTCTGAACGGAGCATCCCTGTCCCATTTCTTCAAGGAATTTATCTCTTTCTTCATCTGAATATGCATATTCGTGTCTCTTGCCCTTTGAAATCTTGAAAAGGGGAGGCTGAGCAATATATACAAAGCCCTGTTCAATAAGAGGACGCATATACCGGAAGAAGAAGGTAAGAAGAAGAGTTCTGATATGAGCACCGTCAACGTCGGCATCGGCCATAATAACAACCTTATGATAACGAAGCTTAGTGATATCAAAATCTTCACCGATACCTGTTCCGAGAGCCAGAACAACGGGAACTAATTTTTCATTACCTATAACCTTATCTATACGTGACTTTTCAACATTGAGCATCTTACCCCAAAGTGCAAGGATAGCCTGAGTTCTTCTGTCTCTGCCTTCCTTTGCGGAACCGCCCGCTGAATCACCCTCGACGATATAAAGCTCAGTGTTTTCGGGATTCTTATCTGTACAGTCGGCAAGCTTACCGGGAAGTGAATTTCCTTCAAGTGCGGATTTTCTTCTTGCAAGCTCCTTTGCCTTTCTTGCTGCCTCACGTGCACGGGAAGCATCAAGTGCTTTATTGAAAATAGCTCTTGCTACGGAAGGATTCTCTTCAAAGTAAGTAGACAGCTTTTCATAAACCATCTGATTAACAAGGGGAGTGATGTCAGTATTACCCAGCTTACCCTTTGTCTGTCCTTCAAATTCCGCATCTGTAAGCTTTACGCTGATAACAGCCGTAATACCTTCTCTTACGTCATCACCGGAAAGATTCTTATCGGCATCCTTAAGGAAGTTATACTTTCTGCCGTAATCGTTGAATACTCTTGTAAGTGCATTCTTGAAGCCCGTTTCATGAGTACCGCCGTCAATTGTACGTACGTTATTTGCGAAGGACTGTATGTTTTCATTGTAGCTGTCATTATACATAATGGCAACCTCAGCACTTCTGTCACCCTTTACAACAGAGAAATGCATAGGTGTGTCGTGAAGGGGAGTGAGAGCACGGGATTCATTTATATACTGAACAAAGCTTGAAAGTCCGCCCTCAAAGCAGTAAACATCTTCAACTATATTCTCTTCATCGCGTCTGTCAGTAAGAGAAATTCGAAGTCCTGCATTAAGGAAAGCCTGCTCTCTTATTCTTCTCTGAAGAGTTTCATATTCGTAAATTGTAGTTTCCGTGAAAATCTCGGCATCTGCCTTGAAGCGTACAAGAGTACCTGTTTCATCAGTATCTCCGATAATTTCAAGATCTGATACAATGTTACCTCTTTCGAATCTTTGCTTATGGATATGGCCGTTCTGACTTACCTCTACCTCAAGCCATTCGGAAAGAGCATTAACAACAGATGAGCCAACACCGTGAAGACCGCCTGACACCTTATAGCCGCTTCCGCCGAATTTACCGCCTGCATGAAGCACAGTGAGAACAACGGTAACAGCAGGTAAGCCCTGCTTTTCATTGATATCAACGGGAATACCTCGTCCGTTATCTCTTACCGTAATAACATCTCCGGGAAGAATTTCAACCTCAATGTGAGTACAGTAGCCTGCAAGAGCCTCGTCTATTGAGTTGTCGAGAATTTCGTAAACCAGATGGTGAAGACCTCTGGGACCTGTTGAGCCGATATACATACCGGGTCTCTTTCTTACAGCCTCAAGACCTTCAAGAACCTGAATCTGATTTGCGTCATACACCTCTGTTACGGCAGTATTCATCTGCTCCTCAGAATCTGTAATGACTGTCTCCTGAAAATCAGTATCCTTAATCTCGGGAATGTTGTTTTCGGGAATATCCATTTATTGTTCCTCCTTGGAAGAATATATTCTTCCTTACAATTGATAAGTTAAATTATGTCTTCTGTTCTTCTCAGAAGTGCAGAAGCGGAAAGCTGTGAAATATATACTGTTTCTTTGCCGTTTTTATCAGTACACACTACGAAAGAGCCGGGAAGCTCGTAAGATACAGTAACACAGTTTCCCTGCTTTTCCTTTACGGCAAGATAATCTCTTGTGTGTTTTGACACCGTTGCCGTATCTATATCAAAAATACCAAGTATTTCTTCTTTTCTTATAACGGTATCGTGTCCTAAATGCAGATACATTAGTCAAGCCTTCCTTCTTTTATGCTGAAGGTTTTTCCCTCGCTCATACGAAGAATTGAGCCGGGATCGCAGCAGGTTATAAAAACCTGTCTGTTTTTTATGTGATTCAATATATAATCCTGCCTTAAGGTATCAAGCTCACTCATTACATCATCAAGTAAAATTACAGGCTCTTCTCCCGTAATTCTTTTTATAACCTCAGCTTCGGAGAGCTTGAGTGCTATTGCGGCAGAGCGTTTCTGTCCCTGTGATCCGAAGCTTCTTGCTGACACGCCGTTGATGTTTATTTCTATATCATCTCTGTGTGGACCCGTAAGTGTCATTTTTGCATTAATATCGGCTTTTTCGTGATTTTTTACTATATCTCTGAGATTATCCTCTCCGTGATAACCTTTCCTTAAGTAAGAAAAGCTTATCTCTTCTTTTCCCGAGGAAAGTCCCGAATATATATCTGAGACAAACGGAAGAAGAATATCAAGATATTCCTTTCTCTCTTTGTATATCTCTTCTCCGAGACCGGTAAAGGCATCGTTTATACAATCAAGAAAAAGTCTTACACTTTTTATATCTTCATTGTCCTTCAGAACGGCATTTCTCTGTTTTACCAGCTTTGTGTATTCTGAAAGAATCACGGCATATCTCGGTTTAATCTGACAGATTGCGGAATCTATGAATTTTCGTCTCTCCGAAGGACCGTTCTGTATCAGAGACATAAAGCCCGGAGAAAAAAGAGCCGCGGGGAATCTGCTCATAAGCTCTGAAGGAGCTTTAAGATTAACTCCGTTGAGTGCTGCCCTTCTTCTATCTGTTATTTTTATTTCTGCAGATTGTTTTCTTGAAGCGGTTTCAAACTCAGCCTTTATCTGAGAAAAGCCTTTTCCGAAAAGCACAAGCTCACTGTCCTTGGAGCTGCGGAAGCTCTTAAGTCCGGTAAAAAGGAAAATTGCCTCAAGAATATTTGTTTTTCCCTGAGCATTTTCACCGTAAATAATATTTACTCCCTCACACGGAGAAAGTGAAATGCTTTCAATATTACGGTAATTCTTAAGCTCTAATTCAGTTATCTTCATTAACGTCTGAAATTACAAAAAGACTGTTTCTGAAAAAAAGCTTATCACCGGGATAAAGCTTTTTTCCTCTCTGAAGACAAACCTCATCGTTTACCTTAACAGAGCCTTCTTCTATGAACATTTTTGCCGCACCGCCGGTTTCTGCAAGTCCCGAAAGCTTCAGTGCAGAATCAAGCTTTATAAAAGGTGTAGTAATAGGAAGCTTTTCCTCGGTTTCAATTTTTGCGCGTACGACAATTTTTTTTCTTACTTTGTTTTCCATATTCTCAACTCTTATTCGCTTTTGATTTTAACAGGGAGAATAAGATAAAGGAAATTATCTCCCTCGGGAGGTACTATAACAGCAGGGGAAAGGGAGCCGTTAAGATTAATAAGCACTTCATCTGTATCACAGCTTCTCAGTGCTTCAAGAAGATATCTGTTATTGAAGCCGATTTCTGTATTGTCACCTGAAATTGAAACAGGAATTCTGTCGCTGGCGCTTCCCAGAGCCGTAACGGCGGAAACCTTTATTTCATCGTCTGCAAATATACATCTTAAGGGACTTCTTACTTTTTCTGTTATAATAATTGAAGTTCTTTCTATTGTATCAATAAATTTCTTTGTGCTTGTTCTTACAGTTGCTGTTTTACCCTTCGGGAAGGCAGTTCTGTAATCAAGGAATTCACCCTCTAAAAGCTTGGATATAAGACAGTAACCGTTAACATTGAACATTATATGTCTTCTGCCCTTTGAAATTTCGGCAAAGCCGTCATCATTTTCGGCTAACTTTATAATTTCATAAAGAGTTTTTGCGGGAACAACGAATTTTATAAAATCTCCGTTATAATCGGTAAATTCCTTTCTTATTGCAAGACGGTAGCCGTCAAGTGCAACAAGCTTTATTTCTCCCGTTTCAATTTCAAATTTAACACCTCTGTGAACGGTTTTACCGTCATCGGGGGAAACTGCAAAAACAGTTTTCTTTATCATATCCTTAAGAACACCGCAATTGAGTCTGAAGGATGTTTCATCTGTCAGCACGGGAAGGTCGGGATATTCGTTAGGATTAAGGCTTATAAGTGTATATTCAACCTCACCGCTTGTAATTGTACATATATTCTTTTCATTACAGCTGATAGTTACGGTGGAATCGGGACAGTGTCTTAAAATATCACAGAAGGTTTTTGCATTAAGAACAGCTGCACCTGCTTCTTCAACTCTTACACCCACAGAGGTTATAACTGCAATATCAAGGTCAAATCCCGTAAGTTTGACAGAATTATTCTCCTCTGTTTCAATAAGAATACATTCAAGATGAGGAAGAACAGCCTTTGAGGGAATTGAACGCTGGACATTAAGGCATGTATTGGTAAAGATGTGGGTATCACAGATGATTTTCATTAATAAAACCTCCCGTAGTGTTTTTCTCCCCGTAAAGGGGTATAGGAAATGTTTAAAAGTAGTAGTTGTTATAGGGGATGTAAATTTGTTGAAAACTCCCGCAAGGCTTGGAAAATATAGGGAAAATAGGAAAAGTTATCAATAAATCTCTTGTTGACAAGTTCTTGATAAATAAAAGCACGAAAGTTTAAAGTTGATATTGTTGATAACTTTTGATAACTTGTCAGTAATGTGTTGAAAACTTTTCTGTTAAAAAGCATATAAATAAGCACGTAAAAAGCCCTCGACTGAGCTTTTCCAGCCTATTGTATGTTTTATGTATTTTCCTTAACCTGTCTGATAATATCATTAACTGTGTTCTTGAAGGTCTGATTTGACTTCATTTCACTTTCGACATTGCTTATTGCGTTAATTACCGTTGCGTGATTCTTTCCGAAGTAAGCACCTGTTTCATTAAGTGTTATTCCGGTAATTGTTCTTATGACATACATACATATGCTTCTGGCATTTGCAACAGCCTGTGTTCTGCTTTTTGACTTTATGTCATCAGGACTTATTCCGTAAACCTCAGAAACCACATTTATGGCTTTTTCAACTACGGAAGCAACGGGAAGGGAATCGGTGATAACATCCTTTACAATATTCTGAATCTGATCAAAAGAAAGGGATGTTCCGTATATCTTTGAATATGCTTCAATTTTATTGAGTGTACCTTCAA
Organism: Acutalibacteraceae bacterium; assembly: GCA_045652065.1. Classification (GTDB taxonomy): domain Bacteria; phylum Bacillota; class Clostridia; order Oscillospirales; family Acutalibacteraceae; genus RUG806. The sequence continues at coordinate 21,793 of JAZRTO010000011.1, read as the reverse complement.
TCTGACGGATGTTATTCTTTATTTTTGTTGCAATATAATCAATTGCATTATCATTAAGAGTAATGCCAAGCTGTCTTGACTTGTTTTTTACTATGTTCTTTCTTGTTTCGATGTCTGGAGTTCTGATATCTGCAATAAGACCCATTTCAAAACGGGTTTTCAGTCTTTCATCAAAGCCCATAAGCTCTTTGGGAGGTACATCGGATGTAAGAACAATCTGCTTACCTGCCTGGTGAAGAGCATTGAAGGTATGGAAGAATTCCTCCTGTGTTGACTGACCTGAGCGCATCATCTGGATATCGTCTATTAAAAGTGCGTCAACATTTCTGTACTTATTTTTGAAGGGCTGAGTATTTTTCTCATTAAGAGAATTCATAAACTCAGAAAGGAATTTTTCTGCAGTTTCGTAAATTATAACAGCACCGGGATCCTTTCTCTTTAATTCGTTGTATATTGCGTAGAGAAGATGAGTTTTTCCCAGTCCTGAGTTTCCGTAAATAAGGAAAGGATTGTGAAGTCCCGGGTCTGCAGCAACCTTCTTTGCAATTTCATATGCAAACATATTAGACTGACCTACAACGAAGCTGTCAAAGGTAAAGGAAGAAGCATTTTTCTTTACGGGACCTGCTTTTTCTTCAGGCTCCTGCTTTTCTGCTTTTTTATCCTCCTGTACAGTCTTCGGAATTTCTTTTTCTCCGTCTGCAGCCTGATTTACTATAACATCAATTTCAACAGAGAAGCCGATAACATTTTCAAAGCTTCTTTTGAGTAAATCCGAGAATTTTGAAATTATGATATTTTTCTTAAAATCCGCATTCACGGTAAAAACCGCTGTTTCCCCGTCAAGCTTATAAAACTGCAGGGGTTCAAGCCACATACCGTACATTACATCTGAAACCTCAGCCTTGCAAAGGGCGAGGACTTCCTTCCAGATATCTCCTAATGAATCCATTTTAACCTCCGAAAAAGTCTTACATCTATAAATATATATAATATCTTTACTATACTTAGTAAACATAATAGCATAAATAAAATAAATTATCAACATAAATTTTCAAAATATTAGAGAACAAAAAAACACTTTACATTTTTTCCTTTTTATTGTAAAATTTCATATATATTTTTCCGTTAGGAGTGTTTTTATGAAAATTGCCGTTCTCGGTTGCGGTACCGTAGGCTCGGGTGTTGTGGATATAATTGATGAAAAGCCCTGCCTTATGAAAAAAAGCGCAGGAGACGAAATCGGTGTTAAATATATTCTTGACATAAGAGATTTTACCGGAAGTAAATATGCTTCAAGAATTGTCAGTGATATTGATACAATTGTAAATGATGATGAAATCGGTACGGTTGTTGAAACTATGGGCGGTGTTGAGCCTGCCTTTACATTCTGTATGAAATGTCTTGAAAAGGGAAAGAATGTTGTTTCTTCAAATAAAGCTTTGGTTGCTGCAAAGGCTCAGGAGCTTTTCGCAGCTGCACGGGAAAACAATGCTGCATTTATGTTTGAAGCAGCAGTTTGCGGCGGTATTCCCGTTATCAGAACAATGTTTTCATCACTTTCCGCAAATAATATCCTTTCCTTTGCAGGTATTCTTAACGGCACAACAAATTTCATTCTTACAAAAATGATTGATGAAAAAATGTCCTTTGACTCTGCTTTGAAAATTGCACAGGAAAAGGGCTATGCCGAAAAGGATCCTACAGCTGATGTTGAAGGTCTTGATGCAGGCAGAAAAACTGCAATTCTTGCTTCAATTGCTTACGGACACCACTTTTTTGAGGATGAAATCCACACAGAGGGAATAAGAGGTGTTACCCTTGAGGATGCTGCTTATGCTGCTTCTTACGGATGTAAGATAAAGCTTCTCGGAAAGGCAGATAAGCGAAACGGCGGTAAAATCGGGGCAATTGTGTGTCCTTTCTTTGTAAGTAATGATTCTATGATATCCGGTGTAAACGGCGTTTATAACGCAATTTCGATAAAGGGAGACAGTATCGGAGACGTTCTTCTTTACGGAGCAGGTGCAGGTAAGGAAGCAACTGCCAGCGCAGTTGTGGGTGATGTAATGGAATGTGCAAGGCTTAAGAAGAACGAGCAGCACTATTTCTGGGAAAATCACGAGGACGGTCTTGTTGAAGATTATCTGGAATATGAAACAGCACTTTACATAAGAGGATATTCTAAAAATCCCGAGGAAAGTCTTATAAATATAAGGGAAGCCTTCGGCGGTGTAAAGGCGCTTGAAAGAGCAGATGCACCTGAAAACGAAATTGCTTTTGTTACTCCCGTAATGAAGGAAAAGGAGCTTCGCGAGATTCTTTCAGAGCTTCGTGATTTTGCCGCAGCGTCGGTTATAAGAATTCTGTAAAATCTGATATAAAAGAAAAATGCACAGAACCGCAGATAAACGGTTTTGTGCATTATTTTTTTTAGGATTTAATTTTCTTCGTTTTTTATCTGTCTTATATCCTTTCCCTCGAAATAGAGAAGGGAATATTCTCCGATAAATCTTGAAGAAATTCGGCTTGTATACTGTTTTTCAATTTCCGTAAGAGAAAGATTTGTACTGATGATTGTGGGAAGTCCCGTGTTTATTCTTGTATTTATGATGTTATACAGAGCGGAAACCGTAAATGATGTTGAAAATTCCGCACCAAGGTCATCTATAACAAGTAAATCACATTCAAGCATCATATTTTCAAAGGCTGAGGTTCCTGATTTTCCGAAGCGTTCATTCTGAAGCTCTCTGAAAAAATTCTGCGCCGAATTATAAAGCACCGAATAACCCAGTCCTATAACGGTTCCCACAATTGCAAGTGAAAGATGGGTTTTTCCCAGACCCGTCTGTCCCATCATAAGAAGAGATGGAGATTTTATATCAAAATATGCGGCATAGCTTCTGCAGAAATCCAGAACATCTGTCATTCTTTCTCTGGGAGAGGGCTCGTAAGCAGAAGCAGCCTTATCGGAATAGTAAGAAAGCTTAAAATCATCAAATGTACATATTTTAAGGGGAGATTTTTTACCTGCTTCCTCGTAAGCCAGCTCCTTGAGGAGCTCAATGTGACAGGAGCACAGCTTTGTTCCGCATACACCCGTATCATTACATTCGGGACATGAATATTTTACTTCAAGATAATCATCAGGAAGGCCGTGCTTTTCAAGAAGCTTTTTTACATTCTGTTGAGCAGTAAGATTTCTTATTTTCTGTTCTTCAATAAACTTAGCAGCCTTGTCAGGTGACATATCAATAGCCTTGATTGCTTCCTTTACGGAGGCAATCATTTCATTTTTATATTCTCTGTAAAGAGGCTCGGTATTTTCAAACATCATGGTAACAGCGGTATTTTTAGCCTCTGCCTGATTTCTTCTCTTATCAAGAATTTCCTGAGCCTTTTCAAATATTTCTCTTTTGTAAGGCATATTAATCTCCTTATCTTTCTCTCTTCTTAAGTTTTGGAACGGCAGCCTTTGCTCTTTGCTCCGCTCTTAAAATATCATAGGAAGCATTCGGGTCGGGAACGGGTGCATTATTATCCTGCTTCTTTTTTGCAGAATTTTTATCTAAAATTTTTCTGTCCTTTTCTGCCTTGAAGGCTTCCTTTTCCTCCGTAACTGCTTCGGGAGTCTTGATACCCTTCTGATGCCATGCGGAAAGAACCTTATGCATATAAGGGAAGCTTGTTCTGTCAGTATTATCTGCCATTTCTTCAAAAGCAAGAACTAACATAGTCACGGAAAATCCCCATTCCGAAGTCCATTGTGACAGATATTTTTCCTGCTGAGTTGTAGGCTTTGAAGAGGGGAGTTTTACCTGCTTTGAAAATTCCGACCATACGGAATTTATCTTTTCAATAGATTTTAATTCTTCGTCTGCTCTTTCAAGGGTATCAATTTCTCTTGATGACCAGTCTGCACCGATTTTATATATGTAATTCATATTGGATGATTTGCCCTTTTGTGCAGCAAATTCGCAGATAGAAAGAATAACCTCAACGGGAAGCCCGTAATAATCATGAAGAAGCACAAGGGAGCTCATATCTCCGGTACCGATTGTTCTTCCCAGACGCATCTGTGCTTCATTAAGAAGAATTCTTACATTATCGGATTCATCAATACGGGCAAGTATCTGATTATAAGTAAGCCTTGTAGGGTTATTGTGAGGAACCTTACATTTTTTTTGTATTGAGGAAGCGCTTTTTTCTTCCGTTATTTCAGCTTTTATATCGGTTTTTTCTTCAGTCTCAAGCCGTGCATTTTCATTTTCGGGCAAAACGAAGCCAAGCTCCTTCCAATAGGTCAGAGCATCCTCCGTTTCCTCATATGATACACCTGTAGCACGGGAAATATCTGAAATATCAAACATCCCCCCTGCCTGAGAGAAAACATAAATTATTACCTTTAACTGACTTGCGGATGCCAAAATGAGATGCTTCTCGGCAATTTCCGAGGGAAGAACCGTAACACCCGTGTATTTCGCTGGATTAATTTTATACATAAATTTTCCTTTTCAGGGTATGGGCGGAGTTGCCCCGCCCGCTGTTAATACTTAAATTTTTTGAAAAGGGAGGATAGAACCTCCCTACGGACCATTTTTATATTGTGCGTCAAAGACGGTGATTTGTTCGTACTTTATTTGGAGAAGAAGGCTAAGAAAGCACGATATGCCATATAAACATCTGTTTTTGATACTACTTCAAAGGGAGCGTGCATTGAAAGCACGGGTACACCCAGATCCACAACATCCACATTGAGATGTGCAATATATTTTGCAACGGTTCCTCCGCCGCCCTCGTCAATTTTACCAAGCTCGCCTGTCTGCCAGCATATGCCCTCTTTATCAAGAAGACGTCTTACTTCACCCATAAACTCAGCGGAAGCATCGCTTGTACCGCCCTTACCGCGGGCACCTGTGTACTTTGTGATGCATACACCCTGATTTATGAAGCTTGTATTTCTTCTTTCAAAAACTTCGGGGAAGTTAGGATCAAATGCTGCATTTACGTCTGCGGAAAGGCACTTTGATGCGGAAAGAACATCTCTGCCCTCAGCACCGTAAATTGCCGCCAGATCGCAGATGAAATATTCAAGATATTTTGAGTCAAGTCCGGTGTTACCCTCAGAGCCTGTTTCTTCCTTGTCTGTAAGAACGGTAATGCAGGTGTAATCGGGGTCTTCACAGTCAAGAGCAGCCATAAGTGCAGGATAAGCACATACTCTGTCATCGTGACCGTATGAGCCTATAAGGGAACGGTCAAAGCCGATATCACAAGCGGAGAAGGCAGGAACTGCTTCAAGCTCTGCGCTTAAGAAATCAGCCTCGGTAATGCCGTACTTTTCATAAAGAATGTTAAGAATGTTGAGCTTTACGGCTTCAGCACCTTCTGTATTGTCAAAGGGACGTGAGCCTATGACAATGTTGAGAGCTTCACCTTTTATGCCCTCTGCCATAGTGCTTCTCATCTGATTAGCTGCAAGGTGGGGAAGAAGGTCTGTAATAACAAACTTGGGGTCTGCAGCATCTTCACCTATGTTAACCTTAACGGTTTCACCGTCAGCCTTGATAATTACGCCGTGAAGTGCAAGGGGAATTGCAGTCCACTGATATTTCTTTATACCTCCGTAATAGTGGGTTTTGAAGTAAGCAATATCAGAATCCTCATAAAGGGGATTGGGCTTTAAGTCAAGTCTGGGGGAGTCAACGTGTGCAGCGGCAATGCTTACACCTTCTTTTATATCCTTATGTCCGATAACGGCAAGAATAAGAGATTTACCTCTGTTATTTACGTATACCTTTGAGCCTGCGGGATATCTTACATTTTTGTCAAATTCGGTAAATCCCCCTGCCTTTGCCATCTGGAGGGCAGTTTCAACAGCTTCTCTCTCTGTTTTTGAAGCATCAAGGTAACTCATATAGCCTTCTGCAAAGGAATCGGCCTCGGCATTGCCTTTTTCTCCGATTACCGCAGAGGTATGCTCTTTCTTTATGAATAATTTCTCTTTGAGAAGTTCTGCAGGTGTTTTTTCGCTCATGGTTTTCTTCCTCCGTTAAAAATATTTGTTGATTTCTTCTGTTATATCGTAAGGCGGGAAATTGTTGATAACAATGTCCGCTGCCTCTGAAGCCTTGTCTTCCTCGGTCTGACGGGAAAATCTTAATAATGCTTCCTCTTTTGTAATACCGTCTCTCAGAAGAATTCTTTCAAGACGGATTTCTTCGGGTGCATATATCTTTGCCGTTCTGTGGCATATGCTCCACAAGCCCGAAGTAAACAGAAGGGGAGCGTCAATTATAACATTCTTTCCCTTTTCTGTTTCGGAAAGTGCCTTTTCCTTGCATATTGAAACAATCTCTGTAAGGGTTATACTGTCAAGAAGTCTTTTGCTTTCATCATCCGAAAATGCACGGGATGCTAAAAGCCGTCTGTCAATATTGCCGTCGGACAGAACTATATCATCACCGAAAGCATCGGCTAATTTTTTTATGACGGGAGAGCCTTTTTCGGTGATGCTTCTTGCGATTTTATCCGCATCTATTATAACATAGCCCTTTTCAAGTAAAGTTTCGCACACTTTACTTTTACCGGAGCCGCTGCCCCCCGTGATACCTGTTATTATACCCTTCTTCGGGGAAATAAAACGAAAACCTGCTGCTCTGTAAAGGCGGTTGCATACACCGAGTCCCACTCCTTCACGTGAAGGTGAACGGACAAGAACCTTTTTAGCTCCCAGATTATCAAGCTCCCTGAAAGCATCGAAAAGTCTCTTTGCCTGTGAAAACGGGTCATCCTCTGCTCCAAAGGTGACAGAGGGAAGGGGTATATCCTTTTCTTCACCCTCAAAGCAAAGACAGTAGTCTGCAAAATGAGGATTGCGGTTTATAAAGTCAATAAATTCTTCCTTTGTGCCGTCAAGAACGGTAAGAGAAGCCGTAGGGGAGTAGTGCTTGTACTTCATTCCGGGAGATGAAGCCTGTTCGTCATTTTTAAGAGGCTCGAGAATTGCTCCGTGAAGCTTTACTTCCCCTAAAATTTCCTCTAACTGAGCAAGTGTAACGGCACCGGGCCTTAACAGCACGGGTACATCCTCTGCCAGAGTGATTACCGTTGATTCAATACCGAAATCACAGTCTCCCCCGTCAACAATTGCGGGAAGTCTTCCGCACATATCATCCTTTACATAGGAAAAGGATGTGGGGCTGGGAAATCCCGAAATATTGGCACTGGGTGCTGCAAGGGGCACACCTGAAGCTTCAATTATTGCCCTTGCAACAGGATGTGAGGGCATACGTATTGCTACTGTGGGGAGTCCTCCGGAAACCTTGTCTGAAACCGTATTTTTCTTGGGAAGAATTACGGTAAGAGGTCCGGGCCAGTATTTCTCCGTAAGGCGCTTTGCTTTTTCGGGTACCTCCTCGACAAGGGAATATATTTCATCAAAATGTGATATGTGAACTATAAGGGGATTATCTGAGGGTCTGCCTTTTGCAAGGAAGATTTTTTCAACAGCACTCTCGTTGAAGCAGTCGGCAGCTATGCCGTAAACCGTTTCCGTAGGAATGGCTACAGCCTCTCCGCTCTTTATAAGGGCGGCAATTTCTTCAATTTCCTTTTTCTGATTTTTCGTATCAGAAATCTTATAAAGCCTTGTGTTCATAATTTAATCTTCGCTTTTTCCTGCATTAAGTCTGTCTGCCGTATCGGCGGTAATGAGTGCATCAAGAAGCTCATCAAGTGAGCCGTTTACTATCTGCTCGATTTTATATAATGTAAGTCCTATTCTGTGGTCTGTTACTCTGCCCTGAGGGAAGTTGTAGGTGCGTATTCTTTCACTTCTGTCACCTGTACCTACCTGAAGCCTTCTTTCACCTGCAATTTCGGAAGCCTGCTTCTCAATTTCTCGTTCAAGTATTCTTGAACGGAGAATCTTCATAGCCTTATCCTTGTTTTTGTGCTGGCTTCTTTCGTCCTGACATTCAACCACAGTGCCTGTGGGGATGTGGGTGATTCTTATGGCGGATTCTGTTTTATTGATGTGCTGACCTCCGGCCCCTGAGGAACGGAAGGTATCTATCTGCAGATCTGCAGGATTTATTTCAACATCAACCTCGTCTGCTTCGGGAAGAACGGCTACGGTGACGGTTGAGGTTTGTATTTTACCGTTTGATTCCGTTACGGGAATTCTCTGCACACGGTGTACACCGCTTTCAAATTTGAAGCGTGAATATGCTCCTTCACCCGAAATCATAAAGCTGATTTCCTTGAAGCCCCCGAGATCTGTGGGGTTTGAGTTCATAATTTCTGTTTTCCAGTTTTTTGTAACTGCATACATAGAGTACATTCTGTAAAGAACTGCGGCAAAAAGGGCACTTTCCTCACCGCCTGCCGACTGTCTTATTTCAACAATTACGCTTTTATCGTCATTCTTGTCCTTGGGGAGAAGAAGAATTTTCAGCTCCTCGTTATTTCTTTCTACTGCTTCTCTGGCTTCTTCATATTCCTCAAAAACAAGCTCTCTGAAATCCTTATCCAGACCGCTCTCGTCAAGAAGCGCCTTTGCTTCCTCGGCAGCAGCCGCATTTTTCTTGTATTCACGGAATTTTTCCACAACGGGTGTTATTGTTTTCAGCTCTTTCATAAGTGCCGTGCTTTTTTCGATGTCGCAGGCTGTTTCGGGGGAACAGAGCTGTTCATTTATTTCCTCGAATCTTTCTTCGAGCTTATTAAGCTTATCTGTCATTATATCTCCAAAAGTGTATCTGATTAAAAAATTTTAAGGTGATATTATCTGCGGATTTCGAAATACGAATTTACACAGGCTCTCCGTCACGGATCACCTTTTTTATATGCTTCTCCGTTTTCACACGGGGAACCATAACCTCTCTGCCGCAGGTGGTACAGCGGAGCTTGAAGTCCATTCCCACACGAAGCACAAGAAAGGTCTTTCCGCCGCAGGGATGCTGTTTTTTCATTTCAAGTATATCATTAAGTTTTATATCCATATATGCCACCTACCCATGATACAATATACCACAATAAATATTTAAAGTAAAGCAAATTCGGATTTCATAAAGCCTTTGACGGAATATTTTACCTGCCTTTGAATATGAATGTTACAAAGATCATTTTGAAAGGAAGAAAATATATGAGAGAATTTTATCCCGAGGGCTCACTTACGGGTACTGCCGCCAATAAATCGGCTCTTTCATCACTTCAGGGAATAAAAGAGGCTATGGGAAAGGGTCAGTTACTTGAAGGCAGAGTTACTCTTTGTGATAAGGAGCATAATCTCCATGTTGATCTTGGTGTTATGAGGGGTATAATTCCCCGTAATGAGGGTGCTGTCGGTATTGAAGAGGGATATATAAGAGATATAGCGCTTATTTCCCGTGTGGGGAAAAGTGTATGCTTTGTTATAGAAGAGCTTAAGAAGGGTGAGGATGGAAAATTATATGCTGTGCTGTCCCGCAGAAAGGCTCAAAAACGGGCAATGGAGGAGTTTTCCGATAAGCTTGATATCGGTAGTATAATTGAAGTAAAAGTCACTCATATGGAAAATTTCGGTGCCTTCTGTGATATCGGCGCGGGACTTACCGCACTTCTCCCCATAGAAGCAATTTCCGTATCCCGTATCCCACATCCCTCGGCACGGTTTTTTATAGGTCAGACTATAAGATGTGTGGTTTCGGGAAGAGACAGTCTCGGACGGCTTACACTTTCCCATAAGGAGCTGCTTGGCACCTGGGAGGAAAATGCAGAGCTTTTCCGTGTCGGTGAAACCGTACCCGGAATAATCAGAAGCGTGGAAAGCTACGGAGTGTTTATAGAGCTTGCTCCTAATCTTGCAGGTCTTGCCGAATATAACCCCGATGTGAGAGAGGGAATGTCTGCTGCGGTGTACATAAAAAATATTATTCCCGACAGACACAAAATCAAACTGATAATTGTTGATTATTCAGACGAAAAGCCCGCTATGGGAGAAATAAGGTATTTCAAATAAAGAAACGGTATCTTCCGCTTTTTCCGGAGGATACCGTTATTGTTTGTATGAATTATCTCATTTCAAAGAGCTTTTCAGGTGCGATACCGAAAACCTCTGACATTTCAAAAATTACATCAAGAGAAACACCAACCGTTGAAAGCTCAATTTTGCTTATGGTTGTTCTGTCAAGGTCAAGTTTTTCTGCAAGCTGCTCCTGTGTGAGTCCGCAGAGCTTTCTGTAGTATGCAATATTAAGCCCAAGCTTTTTATATTTATCCTGAAACTTTTCTTTCATTTATATCACCGTGGAAATGATACACTATAAAATACAAGGCAAACAGAGATTGGAAATGCTATTATTATGCTTTACAATCTACAATTTATGCATTAAAATACAAGAAAATAATAAAAAAGGTGTATATTATGAAAACTTGTACATTTTTCGGACACAGTGACTGCCCCGATTCAGTATATTATCTCCTGAAAGAAAAAATTGAGGATTTAATCAAATATAGCGATACTGTATATTTTTATGTGGGCAATCATGGGAGATTTGACAGCCTCGTAACCGAGGTACTAAGAGAGTTGAAGAAAGAATATCCTAATATTAAATATTGGGTTATTCTTGCATATTTGCCCAAATGTTATATTGAAAACAGTCTTTTCCCGGAAGGACTTGAAAATGTGCCAAAAAGATTTTGCATTGATAAAAGAAACAGATGGATGTTAGAAAAATCTGATTATGTTATAAGCTATGTTACAAGAAATGTAGGTGGCGCTGCAAAATTTACAGAAATTGCAAAAAAACAGAATAAGAGAGTGATAAATATAGCAGAGTGGATATAATTTCCTCAGTTTATTGTAAACCATAAGAATGTCTTTTTTCTCCTTATTCTCTCTCTTTATTCTATATCTTTATTCTTATTCCTTTTTCTATATATAAGGGGTCGGTTGTTCAGTCGGTTGTAATTTTACGAAGGGTCGGTTGAAGGGTCGGTTGAAGGGTCGGTTGTAAATCTTAAAAAGCGTCGGTTGTAAATTAAAATGGCGCACCCTGTGAGCCCTTATATATCAAGGGATTCAGCCGTTTGACAGTCGGTTGCTGACTCGCGTTTCGGTCGGTTGTTCAGTCGGTTGTATTTTCGGAAACAGTCGGTTGTTCAGTCGGTTGTTAAAAAAAGACTGCCTGAACAAACAGACAGCCATAATCTTATATATTATCTATCATGCACCGAACATAATACTGTTTAAGATTCCCTGAAGTCTTTCCTGCTTGCCGGAACAGGGGATGTCGGTGCCTCCGAGATTTTCCGCATAAGCAGCAAGCTCTTCGAGAGAGGCTTCACCGTCAACGATTTTCTTTCCGATACCATCGTTGAAGGAAGCGTACTTGTTCTTTACAAACTCGTCAATTCTGCCGTCTTCGATAATTTTTGCGGCATTTATAAGACCGAGAGCAAAGGCATCCATACCGAGAATAAATGCTTCGAACATATCTTCATATGTGTTTGAGGGACGTCTTGTTTTAGCATCAAAGTTGAAGCCGCCCGTAAGACCGCCTGCTTTAATTACCTCGTACATACACATTGTTGTTTCATATACATCAAAGGGGAATTCATCCGTATCCCAGCCTAAAAGAAGGTCACCCTGATTTGCATCAATGGAGCCCAGCATTCCGTTTATTGCAGAGGTTCTCAGTTCATGCTGGAAGGTATGTCCTGCTAAGGTTGCATGGTTTGCTTCAATATTCATCTTGAAGTCCTTGTCGAGACCGTGCTGACGAAGGAAGCCGATAGCGGTAGCAGCATCAAAATCATACTGATGCTTCATAGGCTCCTTGGGCTTGGGCTCAATATAGAAGTCACCTGTGAAGCCGATGCTTCTGCCGTAGGTAACAGCCATTTTCATAAGACGTGCAATATTGTCCTGCTCAAATTTCATATCGGTGTTGAGAAGTGTTTCATAGCCCTCTCTGCCGCCCCAGAAAACATAACCCTTACCGCCGAGCTTTACGGTGATATCAAGAGCCTTCTTGATCTGAGCTGCTGCAAAGCAGAAAACCTCTGCGGAGCTTGTGCTGCCTGCACCGTTCATAAAACGGGGATTTGAGAACATATTTGCAGTACCCCACAGACACTTTATACCTGTTTCTTTCATTTTACCGAGAATGTAGTCGGAGATTTCATCAAGTCTTTTGTTTGTTTCCTTAATGTCATCTGCTTCGGGAACAAGATCAACATCGTGGAAGCAGAAATATTCAATACCAAGCTTCTGCATAAATTCGAAGCCGGCATCTACTTTTGCAAATGCATGTGCCATTGTGCCCTTTTCTGCACCGAAGGACTTGTCTGCAGTGTCTCTGCCGAACATATCCGTACCTGCAGCACCGAGATTGTGCCACCATGCCATAGCAAAGAGGAGGTGCTCCTTCATTTTTTTGCCGAGAATAACCTTTTCGGGGTCATAAAACTTGAAAGCAAAAGGATTTTTTGAAGCAGGCCCCTCGTACTTTATTGTGTCAATATTTTTGAAAATTTCACTCATTTTTATTTCTCCTTAACGAATGGATTTGAATACGCTTTTAAGAGCGGGATAAATTTCCTTGTACTTATTATATCTGTCCTCATACAAAGAGGCAAGACCTTCTTCGGGATAAATTGTTTGGGCAATCTCTGAAAGAGCAAAGGCAGCCTCATCAACTGTCTTATAAAGTCCCGTGCCTACCATACCGAGAATTACGGCACCCATTCCGGGCCCCTGCTCGGTCCTTAATATATGAAGCTTAATGCCCAGGACATTGGCAAGAATCCTTCTCCATAAGGGGCTTTTTGCGCCGCCTCCCACAAGGAAGCTTTCCGTGATTTCAATGCCTGATGCCTTTGCTACCTCAAAGGAATCTCTTATTGCAAAGGAAACACCCTCAAGCACAGAGAGAACCATATCCTCGCGTTTTGTGTCAAGGGTCATTCCTAAGAATACTCCTCTTGCATCCGTGTCGTTTATGGGACTTCTTTCACCCATAAGATAGGGTAGGAAATATACCGTGTTTCTGCCGAGCATATCCTCTTTTATGTCCTTCTGAAGAAGCGCAAAATCATTCTCTTTCAGTATTTCCTCTGATAGCCACTTGTTGCAGGAGGCCGCTGAAAGCATACATCCCATAAGGTGGTATCTTCCGTCTGCATGACAGAAGGAATGAAGTGCATTGAAGGGGTCAACGGAGAAATTTTTACTTGAAATGAAAACAGTCCCCGATGTGCCCAGGGATATGTTGCACTTACCGTTTCCGACAGTACCCGTACCTACCGCTGCAGCTGCATTGTCACCTGCTCCTGCCACAACCGAGGCCGCGGGAAGACCGAATTCCTCTTTAACCTTTCCGATAACCTCATAGCTTTCGAAAAGAGTCGGCATAACATCCTTTGTAATACCGCATATTTGCAGCATTTTCTCCGACCAGCATTTGTTTTTCACATCAAGAAGAAGCATACCCGAAGCGTCGGAGTAATCGCAGGCATGAACTCCCGTCAGCACATAGTTTATGTAGTCCTTAGGGAGCATAATTTTTCTTATTCTTTTGAAATTTTCGGGCTCGTTATTCTGTATCCATAAAATCTTCGGTGCGGTAAAGCCTGCAAAAGCAATGTTTGCCGTGTATTCCGACAGGGCTTCCTTGCCGATAACATTATTGAGGTATTCAACCTCTTTTTCCGTTCTGCCGTCATTCCATAAAATTGCAGGGCGGATAACCTCATCGTTTTCATCGAGAATTACAAGACCGTGCATCTGTCCCGCAACACCGATGCTTTTTATGAGAGCTTTATCAATGCTTTCCGTTATTTCACTGAGAGCTGAAAGTGTACCACTGACCCAGTCAGCGGGATTCTGCTCCGACCAGCCTTCATTGGGGAAAATGAGAGGGTAATCCCTTGATGCTGTTTTTACAATATTTCCCTTTTCATCGGCAAGAAGGAGCTTTACGCTTGAAGTACCGAGATCTATTCCTAAGTAGTACATATTTCCTCCTTATTCCGTTACAAGCATTCTTGTTCCTCTGCCATCGAAGGACACGGAAAGAGTTTTATCTGCACTTATCTTTTCACCTGTCCATATATCACGGAGTGTTCCGAAGGAGGAAACATCCGCATCAGTGCTTATCAGAGCTATATCCTTCTTTTCATCAGTAAGATTAAAGAAGGCAAATACCCTTTTTCCGTTTTTGTCACGGCAGGTCCATATGGCTTCCTTGCCGTTCCATAAAAGGGGCTTATTATCGGTTGAATATGCATTTATATCAAGAAGCTCTTTATTTGTAATAAGAGAAAGTGTGAAATCGTCCAGCATGGTCATTTCACCGCCGAACATAAGGGGAGAGCGGAAAATACACCAGAGATTCATAACCATATACTGCTCGTCTTCAGTAAATCTCGTTTTTCTTGCGCGGTATTCGGGGAGCTCCTCCGTCAGCTGAATAATGCCCAGGGGAAGCATATCGCAGTCGGGATAACAGCCCTCTGCCGTATGGGGATACCAGTTATAGCAAAGGTCAAACATCTTGTCGAGTGCTTCAGATGTGTCCCAGAAATCTCCGCTCATTCTCCACATATTGGCATAGGTCTTAAGGTGTTCTGCTTCCCATAAGGGAGCAGGTCCGGGGGAAAGGCTTAAAACCATATCACGTCCGCAGTTGTCAATTGCAGTCTTTATCATTTCAATTTCTTTTTTTGCGGAATAGGGGTCGTGAGGCTTGAATTCCGTGTTTGCAATGTCGTCTACCTTAACGAAGTCAACACCCCAGGAGGCATATAATTCAAAAAGGGAATCGTAATATTCCTGAGCGCCCTTTTTATTTCCGTTAACACCGTACATATCGGTGTTCCAGGGACAGATTGAAAACTGCGAGGCAATATCACGGGCAGTAACACCTTCAGTGATTGTGGGGGTGTTAAGATGCACGCACTGACGGGGAATACCTCTTAAAATATGTATGCCGAACTTAAGTCCCATATTGTGTATTTCGTCTGCAATTGCCTTGAAGCCGACACCGTTCTTTGACGAGGGGAAACGGTTAGGTGCCGGAATTACACGGGAATATTCATCAAAGCACAGCTCTGTGAAATTGTGATAATAGTATGATGAAGCAGTGGGTTCATACCACTGAATGTCGCAGACAACATACTCCCAGCCGAATTCCTTCAGATGCTCTGCTTGGAATCTTGCATTGGCTAAAAGCTGCTCTTCATTTACTGCCGCCCCGTAGCAGTCCCATGTGTTGAAGCCGCGTGGAGGTGTGGGGGCACATAAATTTTTATTTCTCATAATAAATACCTCTAAAAAAATGTTGTAATTATTATATAACAACGACAAATAAGTTTCAAGAAAAATATAGTACGGAAGGGGTGAAGTAAATCCAAAAATTTTCCGTTCTACTTGATTTTTATTCCCACTTTATTTATTATATAAGTACGATTTTATAAAGGTGGTTGTTTTATGGATAAGGTTATTTCATTTTTTATCTCCGTGCTGGCATTTTTCCTGGCACCCTTAATCTGCATTTTCCCGAGCGCAAACGATTATGCATTTGAAATTGATGCGGAAGTTACGGGGAATCAGCTTCCCAATGCAGTCAGCAACATAAATATATGGAATGCAAAGGGCTCACCTGAATTTGCCGATCCCCGGGTAAATGAAGAAAACAACATATTTGAATTTGTTGAGTATGTTCAGCTTATGCAGTGTACGGGCGGAGCTGCTGACCGTGATTTGTTCAAGGATCCTCTCGATTTTGATACACTTGATGACTATGACTTTTCATCTCTTATCACAAGCTGTAAGGGAATTATTGCTCTCGGTGCAAAGCCTCACCTGAAGCTGGGCAGCGTTCCTCTCAAATTTTCTTCCCTTGCAAGAACGGACACAACCTTCGGTACAAATGTATATCCTCCCGATGACTATGATATATATTACAATTATATATATGCTCTTTGTGAGGAGCTTGTAAAGGAATTTGGCAGGGAGGAGGTTCTTACCTGGAGATTCGGTGTTATGACCGAGTATGAAAATGCCGACTGGTTCAAGGCGGCAGACGGAACCCCCGAAAGCACAGCTGAAGCTTATTGTAAGCTTTATGACTACACCGTTGATGCTCTTCAGAAGACAATCGGTGAAGACGTATTTGTAGGCGCTCACTCAATGACCGTAACGGAAGGACTCTGGGACGAGAATATTTTTATTGAGCATTGCGGCAAGGGTACAAACTATAAAACAGGCAAAACGGGAACAAGAATATGCTTCCTTTCCGCTTCTTTCTATGACAGCAAGCCCGGAGAGTTTACATCAGGAATGCCCCTTGATGATTGTATAGAATATCTTAAGACCTGTGCTGAAAAAGCCGGTCTTGAAAATCTCATTTTCGGTATTGATGAGGGCAGAATTCTTTGCGGCATAAATGATGGAGCAGCAGATAATCAGCTTCTTTCCCGTACTGTGGGTTATACCTATCAGGCAGCTTACGATGCACGTCTTTACTCTCAGCTTTTCTCCTCGGGCGGTGACTATCTGTCATCCTGGGATTATCTTTCAAACGGACTTTTTGACGGAAATCCTGCAATTACCTACCATGTGGCAAAGAATGTTGCAAAATTTAAGGGAATGAATGAAATTAAGACCGAAAACACGAAAAAGGGTCTTCTCATTCAGTCTGAGGTTAATTGCGTTTCCGCAACTAATCCCGAAGACGGCAGTATTCTCTTTATGGCATATAACTTCAAGAACGATATTGATTACAATAACACTGTTGATACGGAATTTGTTATCAATGCCCCGGCTCTTGACGGAAAAGAGGTTGAAGTAAAGCTTTACAGAATTGATGACAGCTGTAATTACTTTGATGAATGGGTAGAGGACAGAAAGACCTACGGTATCGGAAACGACTGCTTCAGCTGGTCACCCGACTGTCCCGTGATTGAGAATCCTACAACACTTTCCGATGCAAAGGCCCGTGAAATTTATTTTAACGAGCTTCGCGAAAAGTATAAGGAATGTTCAACCCTTACTCCCGAAACAGTTAAGATGACTGTTGAAAACGGCAAAATTACCATAACGGAAACCATCAACCCCAACGGTGTTCTTTTCGCAGAAATCACAGAAGTAAAATAAAAAATATATAGTGCGAGAGCTGTAAAAAAACTTATTGTTTTTCTGCGGCTCTCTGTTTTTTTGTTTACCTTTTCACGGGAGGGCAATTGTCGTTGTATGATCGTAGTTTTCTTTATATGGCACCAAGAAAAACCGAAATGCGATAAGGCGGTGAGCCGTTCGCACAAAAGCTGCAAAACTTTCCGAGGGGCAGTAACAGTAAAAAAGGCAGAAAGTGCCCTATTTGTGATTTTCGGCGGTGGCAAGGCGTACAAAGATACTCCGAAGCACCGAAAATCAAGCACAAAGCTTTTTTCTGTCGTGGCATAATATGACAAAAACCTGTCACTTTAATCGTGACAGGTTTCATTTATATTTTTGTGCGTTAAAGAGGGTGCTTTGTGCGTTTTTTACACCTGATAGAAGCCGACCTTCTTCATAACCTTGCGCATAGTCTTGTGTGCAAGGTAGGATGCCTTTTCTGCACCCTGCTTTGCCATAGCCTCAATATATGCCTTGTCGGAGAGAATTCTCTTATATTCCTCCTGAACAGGGCGGAGCTCCTCAACAACAGCCTCTGCAACTGCTGCCTTGAAGTCACCGTAGCCCTTGCCCTCAAATTCCTTTTCGATAGCATCGAAATCAAGTCCCGTGCAGCAGGAATAGATGTTCATAAGATTGTTGATACCTGCCTTGCCTTCTCCGTAATAAACACGGGCCTCGGAGTCTGTAACGGCGCTCTTTATCTTCTTTGCAATTACATTAGGCTCATCAGCAAGAGAGATGAATGACTTTACATTGGGGTCAGATTTACTCATCTTCTTTTCGGGCTCCTGAAGAGAAAGGATTCTTGCACCCTTCTTACCGATGTAAGGCTCGGGGATTTTGAATACATTGCCGTAAATTCCGTTGAAGCGTTCTGCAATATCACGTGCAAGCTCAAGATGCTGCTTCTGATCATCACCTACGGGTACCTTGTCTGCACCGTAAAGAAGAATATCGGCAGCCATAAGAATGGGATATGTGAAAAGGCCTACGTTTACATTGTCTGCATGACGCTGGGATTTATCCTTGAACTGAGTCATTCTTGAAGCCTCGCCGAATGCGGTATAGCAGTTAAGTACCCATGCAAGAAGCGCGTGGTCTGTTACGTGGCTCTGCAAGAAAACAATGTTTTTTTCAGGATCAAGACCTAAAGCCAGAAGCATTGCATACATTTCAATTGAACGGCGTCGGAGATCTGCGGGCTCGCTTCTTACGGTAATTGCGTGAAGGTCAGCAACACCGAAAATACAGTCGTTTTCATTTGCCATATTGTGCCAGTTCTTGAATGCACCCAGGTAATTTCCGAGAGTTGGTGTACCTGAAGCCTGCACAAGGCTTAATACTACATTTTTCTTTTCGTTGGTGTTTTCCATTTTATTCTCCTGTGAAATCCCTTTTTAAGAACGGAGAAGCTTTTCTCTTTCCTTATAATCGGGGAGTATTTTTTCTATTTCTTTATAAAATTCCTTTGAATGGTTGTGGTGCAGTATGTGGCACAGCTCGTGTACTACTACATAATCTATTGCCTCATCGGGGAAGCGCATAAGATAGAAAGAAAAGGATATGCTGTTTTTTCCCGAGCAGGAGCCGAACCGTGTTCTTGCCCCCGTAATGGTAATTCTTGTGGGCGAAGCTCCTGTAAGCTCAGAAAAGTACCGTACTTTCAGAGGAATAATTTCCTTTGCCCTTGCCCTTAAGATTTTTTCTTCTTCGGGCGAAGCCTCTTTCATGCTGTATTTTTTGTTAGCAATCTTTCCCTTTGCCCGTTCTATCCATTCCTCGTGTTCCTTCACGAATTTGTCTATATGCTTTTTCCCTGTTCTTAAAGGAGCTCTGACAATTACCTTGCCGTCGGCATTTACGGACAGGGAGAGTGTTTTCCTTTTTGAAAAAAATATTTCATATTCCGTCATTGTTTTCAGAATTTTCTTCTTTTTCCTTGTTTGCTTTTTCCTCTTTTTTAAGGATAATTGCCCATATTCCTGCACACACAAGGCATACCCCCATAGCCGCAAAGGCAATAATGTTCAGTGTATCTGCCGTGGTGCCGAGAAAGTCTGTATTCTTATGTGCAAGAAGCCTTAGCGACACTGCTGTAAAGGCACTTATAAGTAAAATTGCTTTTAATAATATCATATTATATAATCTCTCCGCAGAAAATCTCTTTCTTTGTCCCGTCGGGCAGAGTGATTTCGGCGGCTCCCGTTTCTTTTATATCAGTCATAATTCCGCGAATTGTTTTATCGCCGATGTTATAGCTTACGCTTTTCCCTATAGAAAATGAACGTGAACGCAGGGAATTGATTATATCTCTGCTTACATTATATAGAGAATACTCCTCATATACAAAATGGTCAAGAGTTTCCGTAATTTTTTTGATAAGTGTTTTTTTGTCGGGCGGTGTTACACCCTCTCTTGCGAAGGAGGTTGCGATTTTATGTATTTCTTCACTGAAATCTGTTTCGGTAAGATTTATACCGATGCCCACAACAGCTGTAAGTCCCTTGAATGAAATAAGCTCTGTTAAAATGCCGCCCAGCTTCTTACCGTTCAGATATATGTCATTTGGCCATTTAATGAGGGTGGCTGTCCCCGTAAGCTCCTTAATCGCTTCATTCACCGCAAGTCCTGCAAGAAGTGTGAGAAACGGAATATTTGTCTCCTTTCCTGTCAGGGGGTACGATACGGAAAAATAAAGACCGCCCTCAGGTGAGAGAAAGCTCCTTCCGAGACGTCCTCTGCCCGAGGTCTGCTTTTGGGCTGTTACAACGGAAAACACGGGAAAAGCTGAGCTCTTTATAATATCTTTAATATCATTATTAGTGGAAGCTGTTACGGGGACTGAAATAATGTCTCTTTTTTTGCTGCTGAAACTGCTGTACATTATTTCTCCCCCTTTCAAAGCATTAAGGGGACAAGTTATAGCCTGTCCCCCTTTCAGCACACATTATTCCTCGTTTGCAAGAAGCTCCTTGAGAGCCTTTACATCACTTGCAGAAAGAGTAATACCCTTGCCCATCTTTTCGTGGTCGGGGCCCCAGTCACGGATATCATACTTAGGCTCCTTACCGTTCCAGCTGATAAGGTTAAGCTCCTTAGCCCAGCCGCCGGCGCCTTCAGAGATAATACCGAGATGCTTTACTATTTCGTATGTAAATTCAGGCATTATGAGGTCTCCTTTCAAATAATTATTATATATACATACTATATAATATATACTTTTACCTTAAAAATCAAGTACTTTTTAATAAATTATGAATATATTATATAAAACAAATATTAATACATATATAAAATAATAAAACCTTAAGAAAATCTCAATGCTGCCTTAATTCACATTTCCTCTGCTGCTATATATAATAATAACATAATAAACAGAGGGACGGAGATAGTATGGTCAACAAGGCTACGGGCAAAAAGGGATATATTGTGACGGGGATCATGGTGCTTATTGTTGTTGCGCTTATGGTAATTGATAAGCTCATTTTCTGAGCCGGCAGATTTTCCTATGCGCAGAATGTGTGGTTACCTATAACTGTCAGCACGGGTCTTGTTCTTATCCATCCGTTGGACGCAGTTTTAGGATTATAATAGTATATGGCTCCGCCGGTGGGATCCCAGCCGTTTAGAGCCTCCTGTGCTGCACGCTTTGCCGTTTCGGTCGGATTGACATTCCAGTTGGCATCTCTTACACAGTCGAATGCTCCGTTCTGGTAAATTACTCCGGAGATAGAGTCGGGGAATGATGCATGGGAAACACGGTTAAGCACAACAGCCCCTACTGCTACCTGCCCTCTGTAGTTTTCTCCGCGTGCCTCAGCGGCAATAAGCTTAGCAAGAAGCCAGACGTCTGAAGAATTGTAGCCGGAGGAAGATGACAGTCCAAGATATAATAATGTTGTAGGGCCTGCAATTCCGTCAGCTTTGATTCCGCAGGATTTCTGAAAGTCCGTAACAGCTTTTTTTGTACCTGTGCCATATACACCGTCAACTGTTCCGGAATAAAAGCCCAGGGATTTAAGCTTTCGCTGTATCTGTCGCACTTCTTCACCTCGTGAACCGAAGGAGGAAAGTGCAGGCTCGGATATATCAATGTCATTTTCATTATATATAATGAGGGAAAGAGCGCAGAGTAACAGACATAAGCCTACAGATAGAATGGTTCTCGGTAGTTTCTTTGAGATTTTCAAAAAAGTCACATCTTTTCATTAATATAGTTAGTGTTCAGTACTATTATTTCACAATTCTCTATTATATTTATAACAATATCTTGTAATTTGGGGCAGAAAACAGCAAAAAACACAATATATGGTATCTTGAAAAATAATTGAAAAAAACTTTTAAAAAGTTTAAAAAAAGTGTTGACAAGCGTGATGTTTTGTGATAAACTGTGCAAGCACTCGAGAGAGAGCTCAGTGCTTCAAGCGAAAATGAAGAAATTCAAAAAAACTTGAAAAAAATTAAAAAAAAGCACTTGACAAGAGGGAAACGATGTGATATAATCACAAGGCACTCTTGAGAGAGGGCACCGAACCTTGAAAATTAAACAACGACAAAAATGAAACCCTTGAAGATTTTTATTTGAGTTTAACAAGTACAACTTGTGAACAGTAAATTCGAGATTTC
>JAZRTO010000010.1:0-9161 GCA_045652065.1 Acutalibacteraceae bacterium | reverse complement strand
GATTGAACTGAGAAAAAAACAAGATTGTGCTTATGATATGATAGCTCTCGGCGAAGTAATGCTCCGCCTTGATCCCGGCGACACAAGAATACGTACAACACGCTCCTTCCGTGCATGGGAAGGCGGCGGCGAATACAACGTAGCAAGAGGACTCCGCCGTTGCTTCGGCTTCAAAACTGCTGTTGTAACTGCATTTGCCGACAATGATGTAGGAAGACTTATTGAAGATTTTATTCTTCAGGGCGGTGTTGATACCTCCTTTATCAAATGGGTTCCCTATGACGGAATCGGAAGAAGTGTAAGAAACGGACTTAATTTCACAGAAAGAGGCTATGGAATAAGAGGAGCTAACGGAGTTTCCGACAGAGGAAATACCGCTATATCACAGCTGAAGCCCGGTGATGTTGACTGGGATTACATTTTCGGCACTCTCGGAGTAAGATGGCTTCATACAGGCGGCATTTTTGCAGCTCTTTCCGAAAGCACCGCAGAGGTTGTAATTGAAGCTGTAAAAGCAGCTAAGAAATACGGAACAATTGTTTCTTATGACCTTAACTACCGTCCCTCTCTCTGGAAGACCATAGGCGGCAAGGAAAAGGCTCAGGAGGTCAACAAGGCAATTGCTCCTTATGTTGATGTTATGATAGGCAACGAAGAGGATTTCACCGCTTGTCTCGGCTTTGAAATTGAAGGCAACGACGAAAATCTCAAGGAGCTTAACATTGACGGCTACAAGAAAATGCTTGGCGAGGTTACAAAGGTTTATCCCAACTTCAAGGTGATTGCAACGACACTGCGTACTGTCCGTTCCGCGTCAATAAACGACTGGAGTGCTATGGTATATTCAAACGGAGAGGTATTCAAGGGAATGGAGCTTCCCGCACTTGAAATTTATGACAGAGTAGGCGGCGGCGACTCTTTTGCATCAGGACTTATTTACGGTCTTATGACTTATGATGATGCAAAGATTGCGGTAAACTACGGCATTGCTCACGGTGCACTTGCAATGACAACACCCGGAGACACATCAACTGCAGTTCTTAAAGAAGTTGAAAATATTGTAAAAGGCGGCAGCGCCCGAGTTAACAGATAAGGAGAAAAGCTTATGAAAATGACCTTCCGCTGGTACGGTCCCAACGACAGTATCACCCTTGAAAAAATAAAGCAGATTCCCGGTATGACGGGTGTCGTAACCGCAGTTTATGACACACCCGTAGGTAATGTGTGGAGCAGAGAAACCATTGCTTCTCTCAAAAAGATGTGTGATGATGCAGGACTTGAAATGGAAGTTATCGAGTCCGTTCCCGTTCACGAGGATATAAAGCTCGGCCGCGGAAACCGCGATATTTACATTGAAAATTACTGTGAGAATATCAGACGCCTTGCAGAGGTAGGTGTAAAATGCATCTGCTACAATTTCATGCCCGTTTTTGACTGGTTAAGAACAAACCTTAAAACAGTGGCTGAAGACGGCTCAAACAGTCTTTCCTACAACCACGAAGAAATTATGAGTCTTGACCCTAAGAATCTTTCTCTCCCCGGCTGGGACGAAAGCTACACAGCAGACGAGCTCAATGCTCTTCTTGACAGCTATAAGGTTGTTTCCCACGAACAGCTCTTCGATAATCTTGTTTATTTCCTTAAGAAGATTATCCCCGTCTGCAACGAGGTGGGCATCAATATGGCTATTCATCCCGATGATCCGCCGTGGGATGTTTTCGGACTTCCCAGAATCATTTCCTGCAAGGAAGATTACGAAAGACTCTTTGAAGCAGTTCCCGATGATACAAACGGCATAACCTTCTGCACAGGCTCACTCGGCGCCGGCAGAAATAATAACCTCATCGAAATGGCTTATGAATATTCAAAGAGAAACAAGATACATTTTGCACACATCAGAAACATAGCATATTCAAATGAGCTTGATTTCAGAGAAACCGCACATCTTACAGAAGCCGGAAGTCTTGATATCTACGGTATTGTAAAAGCTCTTGTTGAAGGCGGCTTTACAGAATATGTTCGTCCCGACCACGGCAGAAACATCTGGGGCGAATCAGGAAAACCCGGCTACGGTCTTTTCGACAGAGCTTTGGGTGCCTGCTACATCAACGGACTTTTTGAAGCTATAGAAAAAGGAGCAAAATAAAATGAAACTTCCCTTTAATGTTGATTTATCAGATAAAGTTGTAGCACTTACAGGTGCGGGCGGTGCCATCATCAGCCAGTTTGCTGAGGCTATGGCTCTTTGCGGTGCAAAGGTTGCCCTTCTTGACATAAACTATGAAGCAGCAAAGGCAGTTGCCGACAAAATCGGCGAAAATGCCCTTGCAATTGAAACAAATGCGCTTTCAAAGGACTCTATCATTGCTGCAAAGAAGGCAATAAACGAGAAGTTCGGCAAGGTTAATTTTCTTGTTAACGGTGCCGGCGGAAACAACCCCAAAGCAACAACAGACAACGAATATATGACTCCCGACATCGGAGAAGAGGTAAAGACCTTCTTTGACCTTGACGAGGCAGGTCTCAAGTTTGTTTTTGACCTTAATATCACCTCTGCTTTCCTGGTAACCCAGGTTTTTGCTGAGGATATGCTCACTACAGGCGGTAACATCATAAACATTTCCTCTATGAATGCTTACCATCCCCTTACAAAAATCCCTGCATATTCAGCAGCAAAGGCAGGTATTTCAAACTTTACGGAGTGGCTTGCAGTTCACTTTGCACCTATGGGCATCCGCTGTAATGCCATTGCTCCCGGTTTCTTTGTAGGAAATCAGAACAGAGCTCTCCTTTTTGATAAGGACGGCAATCCCACTCCCCGTTCACACAAGATTCTTTCAGGCACACCTATGAACCGCTTCGGTGATGTAAGCGAGCTTATCGGCTCTCTTCTTTTCCTTGCGGATGACGGTGCCAGCGGATTTATCACAGGTATAGTAATTCCCGTTGACGGCGGCTTTAACGCATACAGCGGTGTTTAATAAGAGGTAGATATTATGACAACAAATGAATTTATCAGTCAGTACAAGGTAGTACCCGTTGTGGTTTTTAATTCTGTTGAAGAGGTTCGCCCCAAGCTCAGCGCAATGGTAAAGGGCGGTCTTCCCATTGCCGAAATCACATACAGAACAGCGTGTGCAGGCGATGCAATAAAAATCGCAATTGAAGAATTCCCCGAAATGCTTGTAGGAGCAGGTACAGTTATAAACAAGGCACAATGTGAAGAAGCAATAAACCTTGGTGCAAAGTTTATTGTATCTCCCGGCTTCTCCGAAGAAGTAGCAGCTTACTGTAATGAAAAAAATATCCCCTATCTTGGCGGATGTGTTACTCCCACAGAGGTTATGACAGCTATTTCATACGGCTGTAAGACAATCAAGTTCTTCCCCTGCTCGAACTACGGCGGACTTTCAACAATGAAGGCTCTTGCAGCAGCATTCCCTCAGGTAAACTTCCTTCCCACAGGAGGCATTTCTGATGAGAATCTGGCAGAATACCTTAAATGGGAAAAGATTTTCGCAGTAGGCGGCAGCTGGATGATGAAGGGCACACCCGATGAAATTGCAGAAAAATGCAAGGCTGCAGTGGAAATTGCAAAAAGTGTCTGATTGCATATAAAAAAATATCCGGAAAAGAGAAATTTCTCTTTTCCGGTTTTTTGTTTTTACTGTGCAGCAGGAGCAACTGCTCTTGTAAGAGTAAGAATAGTACCGTCAGCCTTTGTAAGTGTAAGGGTATCACCCTTAAGAACAAACTTATATGAAACAGGCTCCTTGCTTACATTCTTATCAACAGTAAGAATATCTTCAGTTATTGTCCACTTCATTTCAAGGGGAATAAGATCTCCTGTAAGGTCACCGGGAGCGGTTCCTGTACCGTCAGCATTGAAAACAAAGGTCTTTTCCGTAACGATACCGAGAATTGTCTCATTGTAAGTCCACTTACCTACAATCTTTTCCTCTACGGGAACACCGCAAGCAGCGAAAGCAGACACAATAACAACAAGAATGAGGGCAACACTTAATACTTTTTTCATAGTCTTTCTCCTTTCACAGAATTATTTATTCAACTACATTATATTAAATTTTTTACTGTAAATCAACATCAATTTTCCTTGGTGCTGTATTTTTCTGCCTGAAGACGGAACATATACGCGTATTTTCCGTCAAGGCTCATCAGCTCATCATGGGAGCCGTGCTCGATAATTTCCCCGTTTTCAAGCATAAATATTTCGTCTGCCATAACTGTGGTTGAAAGACGGTGGGAAATAAATATAACTGTTTTATCATCTGCAGCCTTTGACATTGACTGATTAAGATTGTATTCCGCTACGGGGTCAAGGTTTGCGCTGGGCTCATCAAGTATTGCAAAGGCACAATCCTTATAAAAGGTTCTTGCAATTGCAATTTTCTGAGCTTCACCACCCGACAAAGAAACACCGTTATCATCAAATTCACGAAGCAGTATGCTGTCCGCGCCTTCGGGAAGGTCCTTTTGGAAACCGGAGGTTTCAAGGGCTGTCTGTACCTTTTCACGGTCGGGTCTGTCATTCATAGAAACATTCTCCCCGAGCGTTGCGCCGAAAAGGGAAAAATCCTGAAATACCGCAGCAAAATTTTTGTGATATGATGCGATATCCCAATCTCTTATATCCTTGCCGTTAACTGTAATTCTGCCGTCAGTCACATCATAAAGCCTTAATAACAGGTTGGTAAGAGTGGTTTTTCCCGCACCGTTATAGCCTACAAGAGCTATTTTTTTATACGGAGAAATTTCGAGATTTATATTTTTAAGTACATATTTTTCCGTGCCGGGGTACTTAAAGGAAACATTTTCAAACTTTATGGTAACGGGCTTTTCGTAAACGGTTTTATCCGTACCGCTTATGATTTTTTCCTTTGCATTCATAAAGCGCTTGAATTTTTCCACATAAAGTCCGTTTTCTCTGAATGAAATTGCAAACCAGCTTGTAATTGCAAAAACGCTGTTACTGATTTCTGCAGCACCGTTAAAGGTAGCAGCAAAATCCCCCAAGCCGACCTCTTTTGTGACAATGGCTTTATATCCCATAAAAAGAGTAATTCCGAGATATATGAGAAGGGTCATGGGAAGAGATTCCTGACAGAAATACAACTGCCACTGACGTCTTAAATAGGGGGCAATGGTAGAAATACGGTCAGATATATTCTTGTTATATCTTCTCTCTACCATTTTTCCCGCACCCGAAAGTCTTAATTCCTTAGCGTAGTCCTGCAAATAGAAAACACGACTGAAATAGAGATTCTTTCTGTCAAGGGGGGTCATAGCCTCCGTACGGTCAACATTTACCTTGGCAATAAGCCGTCCTATGGGAGTCATAATTGCAACACATAAAAATACAAAAATAAAGCAGGCAGGGTCAATTGTAACAATAACCGCACCGATAGTAAGTACAGATACAACATTAGTAATTATATCCTGGGCATTTGACATTACACTGTTTGCTCTTTCATTCATTGATGTCATTGCAAGAACAAGGTCATTGTAATATTCGGGATTATCATATGCCTCATAGTCCATTTTTGCAGCTTTTTCATATATTGTCTTATACAGACTGAAATAAAATTTTTCTCTCTGCTTCGGTAAGGATACCTCGTAAAAAACAGTGGTAAGAAGATTGGTTATTATAACAAAAATTACAAAGGCAATAAGGACATACAGTATTCTTTCATAGCCAGAGCCCTCTGTCACAACGTCAATGATATATTTCAGAAGCACAACATTTGACAGTGCCCAGGGCAGCCTTGCGAGAGTGTCAAAAAATATATATCCGAAAAGCATATACGGCGTATGACGGCCTATGAATTTCAGCATATATATGTAGTTGCCTAAAGCATTTGCTTTTTCTTTGACTTTTGCGGTATTTTTATTCTTCATCGCCCGACACCCCCTCAATATAGCCCGATGCCTGCAAGGTGAACATTTCGCAGTATTCTCCCCCGTCAGCCATCAGCTTTTCATGGGTACCCTGCTCCGTTATTTTACCACCGCTGAAAACAAGAATGTTATCGGAACGTGTGGCACTTGAAAGTCGGTGGGAAATATAAATAACGGTTTTTCCCTTAGTACCCTCAGAAAGGGCATCATACATCCTGCTTTCCGCTACCGGGTCAAGCGCAGATGAGGGCTCATCAAGCACGGCAATATCAAAAGACTTCGCAAACAGACGGGAAATTGTTACCTTCTGAGTTTCACCGCCCGATAAAAGAACACCGTCCTGTGAAAATTCCTTTGTAAGAACGGAATTTTCCTTTTCCGAAAGCTTTTCTATTTTTTCATATACCCCTGCAAGCTTCAGTGCATTTACTGCTTCACCGATATTATCTTCCGTTACTTCTTCCGTCAGTACGTTTTCTGCTACGGTCATTGCAAAAACGCGGTAATCCTGAAAAACACTTGCAAATTTTTCACGGTACTTTATAAGGTCATATTCCTTGATGTTTATTCCGTTGTAAAGAATTTCACCATCTGTTACGTCATAAAGACGCATAAGAAGCTTTGAAAACGTGGTTTTTCCGGCTCCGTTGTGCCCGACAATTGCAACCGTCTGCCCCTTTGTAATTTCAAAGGAAAGATGCTTAAGAATATACTCGCCGTCTTCCTTATAGCGAAAAGAAACATCTCGGAATTCAAGGCTTTCGAAATCACCGGGAATACGGTCTCCCCCTTGAATTTTCGGCTCATAGCTTAAAAAATCTCTTAAATTCTGAACCCACAGACAATGCTTCTGCTGCATTGCAAAATAATGTGCCAAGTGATTGAGCTTATTTCTGCAGGTAGTAATTGCGGAAATAAGCACGGAAAACTCCGACACGGGAAGATTTTGTGCGATTATCAATCTGTAACAGCCGTAAAGAAAACCGCCCGTTACAGGGATAATTTCAGCAAAATAGTCAGATATACATTCAAGAAGCGCAATTCTCCAGCCATACTTTTTTATGACCTCAATGTTTTTCGCAATAGCACTGCGAAAACGCTTATCAATAACAGCAAAAATGCTTGTGGTCTTTATTTCCTTTGCAAAATCCTTAAGGAGAATGGTTCGTCTTACATAGTCCTTCTGTCTTTCAAAGGGAGTCATATCCTTTTCTTTTTCAAGCTCAAGATTGTTCTTCAGTGTTCTGAAGCCGATAACAACAAGAGGACAAAGGATAAATACTATAAGAAACGGATCAATTGAAATAAGATATGAAACAAGGGCAATTATACTTACAAAGGAGCCGATAGTCCAGGCTGAGCCTTCTATTATTCTCTTGAAGCCGCCCTTTTCGACAACCCATGTAGCACGGTTATAATTATCAAAGAAATCGGGATTTTCGTAGCATCCCAGCTCCACCTGCTGAGCCTTTGTGAAAATAAGTGAATTTATATAGCTTTCGCATTTTATCTCAAACTTTGTCCTGACGGTATAGAATGTGATATAACCGTAAAGGTCAATAGCAAGCTTTCCGATAACAATTAAACTCATTCGTATTACAAATTCTCTGAAAGTACCGTTACCCTCAACAATAGACAAAGCCGTTTCAAGAAACATAACGTTTATTACAACGGAATAATAAACATTTTCAAGTATATACTCTATGTATATAAGAATTACCGACAAAGGTGCACACTTAAAGGCACAGCCCAGCATAAAGGCTGTGTTTTTTAGAATATGAGCTTTTTGCCTTACCTTTTTGTTTTCCTTTTTTTTCATTTTTCTCTCCGTAGCTTATCAAAAATCAAACTCAATTCTATATTAAAAATAAAAGGTTGTCAATCAAATTACCCTTAAGTACTAAAAATAATAACATAAAAAGTTAAAAAATCAAAAGAAGCTGTAAAAAAACGAATCTTTTTACAGCTTCTTTTTTATATCACTATTATTGCAAGAATTATAAATCCCACAGTAATTATTACCTTCACTACAGGACGGCGTGATATAAACGGAATTTTTTCAAGTAAAAGAAAAACAATAGAAAATAAACAGAAGAGAATCAGAGGCATCAATATCTGCATACCTTTTCCGAACATAAGGAAAAATACAAATAATGATATCATAAGTCCTGCCGACACAAAAGCTGCGGCAATTTTAAGGGATTTTTTCAGTTCCTCAGTCACTGTGCCGTCACCTCTTTTATAAATTTTGCTGTCTCTTCCTTTACAAACGAATCTGTAAGGAACTGATTATGAGTAATATCCGGTGTTTTCATAAAAGTACACTCTCCTCCGAATTTATCACTAAGCTCCATTGAAGATTCGTAAGGAATCAGCTCATCCTTTTCTGATGCAAGAATAAGCGAGGGGGCAGTAACACCACTCACAAATTCTTTACTGTCAAGGTCAAATGAAGCCAGCTTTTCAAGGGGACCGTGAAAAACATCAATCACATTGTTATAAAGGTCAACGCCGTCAGCATAGGGGGCATACAAAACAAGTGCCTTCACTTCCCTTTTCCCTGCAAGATAACAGGCTGGACCTGTACCAAGGGAATAACCTGCAACAATTATGTCATCTGTTCTTTTTGAAAGTTCGTCATACACCTCCAGGGCAAATGTCAGAATAGTATCATCTGAGCATTTCCCTTCGCTTTTCCCGTAAGCAGGATAATCAAAAACCGCAAAATTGCAGCCGCAAAAGGCAGAGTTGTTATAATTTTTTGAAATTTGCAGAAGCCTTGTTGCTGCAGTTTCATAATTTCCGTAAAAATACAGCACTGTAGGAGCATCCTCCCCTGCTGCATTATAAAACCATCCGCTGATTTTCCCGTTTGCTCCGTCAAATGTTATTTCTTCTGCAAGAGATACATTCATCAAAGCCTTATAAGACTCATCATCCCTGTGAGGCTGTAATATTACCGAGGGGGCAAAGGAATAAATAACCGCACAAGAAAAAAACGAAAAATTTACAGCAAAAAGCAAAATGATTTTAATTGCTCTTCTGATTGCACCTTTACCCTTAAGAGCAATAAGAATTATTATTTCTGTCAGGAAAGCCACAAAAGCAGCAACAGAAAGAATTACAGGAATTTCTGAAAAACGGGGCTGCTTCACAAGCCATACAAGCAACACGGCTGAGGCAGCAAGCAGGGCTGAACTTATTATATTCAACAGATTACCTTTACTCTTACCTGACATATTGCC
>JAZRTO010000009.1:0-4556 GCA_045652065.1 Acutalibacteraceae bacterium | reverse complement strand
CCGCCGTGAAGAACGAGGGGCATTGTGCCTGTCTGCTCCTGAATCTTTGCAAGAACCTCAAAGTTAAGGCCTGCCCAGTTTTCGGGATACTTACCGTGGATGTTACCGATACCTGCTGCGAGCATTGTAACGCCGAGATCTGCAATCATCTTGCATTCTGCGAGATCTGCAACCTCACCGCTGCCTACAACGCCGTCTTCTTCGCCGCCGATAGCGCCTACCTCTGCTTCAACAGAGATGCCCTTTGCATCTGCGTCTGCGATGATCTGCTTTGTCTTTGCGATGTTTTCGTCAATTGCATAGTGTGAGCCGTCGAACATAACAGATGAGAAGCCTGCGTTCATAGCTGCATATGCACCGTCGAATGAGCCGTGGTCAAGGTGAAGAGCAACGGGTACTGTGATGTTAAGAGTTTCAAGCATACCGTTAACCATACCTACGATTGTGTTGAAGCCGCACATATACTTTGCTGCACCTTCGGAAACACCGAGGATAACAGGAGAGTTGCATTCCTGTGCTGTAAGAAGAACTGCCTTTGTCCATTCAAGATTGTTGATGTTGAACTGGCCTACTGCATATTTGCCTGCTTTTGCTTTGTTAAGCATTTCTTTTGCTGATACTAACATTATTGTGAACCTCCGTTATTTTTTTAACATAATAATTATACAGTAATTTACAAAAAATGCAAGGCTTTTTTGCATATTGCATATATGAGGGGAAATATGGTAAAATTAAAGACAGTTTTAAGCCATAGGAATTAATGTTAATGTGAGGTGGTAAGGGTGTTCGGTTTTGTGGTTGCAAATCCTGAAAGGCTGACAGAGGAGCAAAGGCTTCGTTACAAGTCGGTTTATTGCGGAGTCTGTGAAAATCTCGGGGCAGACAGAGGCTTCAGATACCGTATGACACTTACCTATGACCTTGCCTTTCTCGCTCTTGTTCTTTCTGCCGTTACGGGAATGCCCTATGCTGAAGGTATGGTAAGATGTCCCGTTCATCCAATGAAAAAGCGGACAGTCTGTATCAATGCATTTACGGAATATGCCGCAGATATGAATATTGCGCTGGCTTATTATAAATTCATTGATGATAAGAATGATGATAATTCCGTAATTGCAGCCTTAAAAGCGGGAATATTTGAAAAAGAGGCAAAAAGGATACTTGAAAAATATCCCGAGCAATGTCAAAGCATTGAAAAAAGCCTTGGCAGGCTTCAGGAAACAGAAAAAGCGGATGTGCATATTCCCGACATTCCCGCTGCAATATTCGGAGAACTGCTGGGAAGTATTTTTGCCGTAGCCGATATCCCTTGCAAAAAAGAGCTTTATGAGTTCGGCTTCGCTCTCGGAAAATTCATTTATGTTTTAGATGCGGCGGTTGATCTTAAAGGAGATATAAAAAAGCAGAGATATAATCCACTTGTCAGGAGCTCCTTTGCCGATACGGAAAAAATACTTGATATGCTGATGGGCGAGTGTGTTGAAAAATACAAGGCTCTTCCCGTAAAGCAGGACAGAGAGATAATTGAAAATATACTTTTTTCGGGTGTGTGGATGAGATACCGCCCCCGCAAGGAAAGGAAAGAGAATTGAACAGAGATCCTTATGAGGTGCTCGGTGTAAAGCGGGGTGCTTCGGAAGAAGAAATTACAAGGGCTTACCGCAGGCTTGCAAAAAAATATCATCCCGACTTAAATCCGGGAGATAAGACTGCTGCGGAAAAAATGAGCGAAATAAATGCGGCATATGATCTTATTAAAAGCGGAAATGCAGACAGCTACGGAAATTCCTACGGCAATACTTACGGAAATGCCGGCAGAAATACATCCTCAGGAGGAGGGGGCTATACCTACAACCCCTTCGGAGGCTTCAATCCCTTTGAAAGAACTTATTCTTACGGGGATGCTTACGGCAGTGACGATGCCTCAAGAATGGAGTCTGTAAGGGTGCTTCTTAATAACGGAAGATATCATCAGGCTCTGTCGCTTCTTTCCTTTATAGGAACAAGAGACGGCCGCTGGTATTACTATAATGCAATTGCAAATTTCGGAGTAGGGCAGAGAATTGCCGCCCTTGAAAGTGCAAAAACAGCCTGTGAAAAAGAACCCTATAATGAAGACTACAAGGCTCTTTATGAAAAGCTCTCAGGTATGGGAAATGCTTACAGAGAGGAAAGCGAGGGCTACGGCAGACCGCGCTTCAGACTGCCGAATACCTGTCTGTGGTGCTGTATTCTGGATTTCCTTTGTATGCTCTGCTCAGGAGGCAGCAGCTTTTTCCCCTTCATATTCTGCTGTTGAATTTATATAATGTTGTAAGAAAGGACTATTTATGAACGGATTCAGAGAAAAATTAATGCGTTTTATGAGTGGCAGATACGGCTTTGACCAATTTGGCAGGTTTCTTATGCTTGCAGGATTTGTTTTCGGTATTCTTTGTATGTTTCTGAGATTTCTGCCCGTGCATTTTCCTTATTACATCTGCTCAACTCTCAACACTGCCTTTTATATTGTTGCGGTTTTCAGAATACTTTCAAGAAACACATATAAAAGAGCTCTTGAGAATGAAAAATATCTGCAGGTGAGAGCGAAAATTATCCCCGTGCTTGATGAAAAAACAAAAAGCATCAGGGACAGAAATTATATCTATAAAAAATGTCCCAAGTGTTCAGCTAAATTAAGACTCAAGAGAATAAAGGGAAAGCATATAACCAAATGTCCCAAATGCTCTCAGAAGTTCAATGTATGGGTGTTTATTGAATATAAGCAGCCGCCCTATAATAATTATTATTAAAAGATTTTCCGTACAAAAATTTTTCAATTTGACTATTGTACGGAAATGTTTTTTGTGGTAATATGTAGCGTGCAACATATTTTATTGTAAAAGGAGAAGCACTGTGTCTGAAAATTTTCATATTGGGCCGCTTATAAGGCTTCTGAATAAGGAGTTCGAGCAGCTTCATTCCGAAAAAGCAAAAAGCATAGGTCTTACCCCTGCTCAGCTGTTTGTGCTGCATTATATTGCAAAGCATCAGGGGGAAATTATCTGTCACAAGGATATAGAAAAACAGTTTGAGCTGACCCACGCCACGGTATCGGGGATAATTTCCCGTCTTGAGGCAAAAGGGTTTATAAATTGCTTTGCAGACGAAAGTGACAGGCGGTTCAGAAATATTGTAATTACGGAAAAAGCGAAATGCTGTGAGGATGAAATGAAAAAACATATTGACATTTATGAAGCACAGCTTGTGGAGGGCTTTTCCGACAATGAAAAAATGCTTCTCATTGATTTTATTTCCCGTATGCTTTCCAATATGGATGTTAAATAACCCTTATGTGAACTGAAGGAGGAAAAGAAATGATTAAAAGATTTATCGGCTGTATAAGGGAGTACAAAATGCACACGGCCCTTACTCCTATATTTATGATAGGTGAGGTTGTATGTGAGTGTATTATTCCCGTGATTACGGCAAAGCTTATTAACTCAATAAACGCAGGCTGCGAGCTTATGGATATTATCAGATACGGTCTTATGCTTGTGGCTATGGCATTCGTGTCCCTTGCATTCGGTGTGCTTGCAGGAAAAACGGCAGCTACGGCATCGGCAGGCTTTGCCAAGAATTTAAGACATGATATTTTTTATAAGATTCAGGAATTTTCATTCTCAAATATCGAC
Organism: Acutalibacteraceae bacterium; assembly: GCA_045652065.1. Taxonomy (GTDB): domain Bacteria; phylum Bacillota; class Clostridia; order Oscillospirales; family Acutalibacteraceae; genus RUG806. Next base: position 882 of record JAZRTO010000009.1, on the reverse strand, counting down.
CGCTTCAGCACATCATCCCTTGTGACAAGACTTACAACGGATATCACCAATGTGCAGATGGCATTTATGATGATAATAAGAGTAGCGGTAAGAGCTCCTCTTATGCTGATTTTTGCCACAAGCATGTCTGTTGTTGTCGGCAGAAAATTAAGCCTTGTTTTTGCCTTTATTGCTCCTGTGCTTGCAATAGGCCTTGCCTGTATCGGTCTTCGTGCCCTTCCGCTTTTCCGTGCTGTTTTCAAGAAGTACGACAAGCTTAATAACTCCGTGCAGGAAAACATAAAGGGTATGCGTGTTGTAAAGAGCTTTGTCAGAGAAGAATATGAAAAGAAAAAGTTTGCGGCAGCCTCTGAGGATATAAGAAATGACTTTACACATGTTGAGAGAATTGTTGTTCTTAACGGCCCTCTTATGCAGTTTACAATGTACACCTCAATGCTTCTTATTTCCTTCTTTACCGCAAAGCTTGTTGTTTCTACGGGCGGTACCTATCTTGATGTAGGTACACTTGCAAGTATGCTTACATACTCTATGCAGGTGCTGATGTCCCTTATGATGGTATCTATGATTTTTGTTATGATAACAATGGCTGTAGCATCGGTAAAGAGAATTACCGAGGTGCTGACAGAAGATCCCGATATAAAGGAAAATGAAAATGCTCTCACAGAGGTTAAAGACGGCAGCATTGATTTTGAGAATGTAAGCTTCAGATATTCCTCTCAGGCAGAAAAGTTTGCTCTTGAGGGAATAAACCTTCACATAAAAGAAGGTGAAACAGTAGGTATCATCGGCTCAACAGGCTCATCCAAGACCACTCTTATACAGCTTATCTCCCGTCTTTATGACGTATCCGAGGGCTCTGTAAGAGTAGGCGGTGCGGAT
>JAZRTO010000008.1:0-1579 GCA_045652065.1 Acutalibacteraceae bacterium | reverse complement strand
AATATTTCCTCAATAGTTGAAACAGTCCCTATGTGAATATCCTGTTCTGACGGATATTCCAGTAGTTCTTCTACAACAGCCTCACTTGCAGAAACCATTTTACTTGTAAGTACATACCAATAATAATCTCCATGTGCATTTTTCAGCGGAAGTCTTATAGCTTTTTCAAGTCTGTCCTTAAGTACTGTATTCCATATTTCATCGGGATTCATACCGAGGGGGAGAGTACTTGCCATTTCACATTTTGAATAATACTTCTGATTGAGATATCTGAATAAACGCTCCTTATCCATAATTTACCTCCCTGTGTCTGCTATTCTGACTTTTGAAAGGTCAAAGCTGACCGCATGATGCATGGGAAAATAACTGCCTGTGCATTCTCTTGTCATTTCATCCTCCCAGCCCATCTGCTGACGAATATTTTTTAGAAGTGTCCTGCCGCTGATATCAGTAGAAATAACAGGTTCTGACGGCAGTACAAAGGCTTGTGCATCCTCCGTACCACAAGCACGGAGGACTAGCATTTTCTTTTTTACATTTATAAGCAGCTGTATCTGTCTTGGTCTGCCTAATGCGTCAAGTGTTCCGTCGTTAAGAGTAAATAGTCCTTCTTTCAGATTCATTATAAGTTTCATTTCATTCATCATATCGTATCCTCCGATTGTAATTTAGTATCATCTGCAATTGAGGTTGTCATATATCCGTCAAGAAAATCAACCTTTGTAGACATATCGTGTGCTTCTACATCCATACCGAAGCTTTTGCTCCAATCAGCAGGAAGAATAGCATCCGAACAGGAAAGTTTACCGTTTTCATCACGCTTCTGGGGTAGAAAACATTCAGTTGAGGTCAAATCAAATAAGTACATGGCTTCGCCGTTATAATGTATTTTCATACCCTGTAAACGATAACGGTATAACGTATCCCATCCCATCATCTCATAAAGACGTTCTGCGAAAATCTTACAAGTAATCTGACGGCTTTTTCTCTTATCTTCTTTAACAACACACCAGCGTATAGCGTCACGAGCCCCTATATCACAAGGACGGATAATAAGCTTTTTTTCAGTAGGATTAATAAGAAACTGAATATATGTTGCATTTTCAAGCTTGCTTATGCAGGAATTATTGAATGTGATGCTTGTACCTCGTATAGTCATAGCAGGGTCAAAACGATGTGAAATAAACTCACGTCTTACAACCTGGTATCCCTCAAAGCTGAAATTAGCTTCTTCAGCAAGCCTTTTTGCTTCAAGCTGTTCTTCACGGCTTAAAGAAATCAGGGGAGGGGATTTGGGTATAGCAGGTGGCTGAGGCATATTGAATCTACCACTCCATGTCTGTATAGTTTCCATAGAAATTCTCCTTTAAATATATTTCTTGTGATTGCTTTCAGGCCATATCTTTTCAACAAGCAGCTTGTCAAGAAAAGCACAGATTTCTTTTGCACAATCGGTAAGATTTTTTTCTCCAAATTTACTTCGTATGATTTCTGTATAGGCTTTGTGCATTACTGCTTCGTCAAAAGCACTGTATACCATACGGCTTGATTCATCGTGTATCAAACATTCACAGCGGTA
>JAZRTO010000007.1:0-33735 GCA_045652065.1 Acutalibacteraceae bacterium | reverse complement strand
TCCGTTAAAGAAAACAGAGACACCTACCGAAAGGGAGGCGTGTCTGTTTCTATCCGTTAAAGAAAACAGAGACACCAACCGAAAGGGAGGCGTTTCTGTTTCTATCCGTTAAAGAAAACAGAGACACCAACCGAAAGGGAGGCGTTTCTGTTTTTGTCCGTTCAGGAAAACAGAGACACCAACCGATAGGGAGGCGTCTCTGCTTTATAGGGAGGTTTTAATAATAGTAAATTTCCTGACCGTTCATTACATAACTGAAATTATTTACATAATCAGGCGCATCCTCACGGCTTAAATATTTTACCGTGTAATTGCCGTTGGAGTATTTTATAAGACACAGGTAACCGTCGTCAAAGGTATATTCGTGAAGCTTCATAAGAGAATCAAGCTCCTGTAGCTTTGCCGTATCCGTTATTTTGTTTTCTGCTACCTTTTCCTCGGGATTCTTTTCATTCTCCATTCCGTATACCTCCATTCTGTCAATGGGATAAGCGAAGAAATCGAAAATGTAGTTTCTGTCCTTGCTTCTGTAGTAGGCGAAAATTTCCTCTGAGTCGTACTCTCTGAATGAAACGGATTCAATCGTAAGCTCTGACTTGAAGCAATCCGTAAAGCCCATAGAATTAAGAGCTGACAAAGTGTTTACCATATCCTCCGTGATAATAACGTCATAAGTGCCTGTACCGCGAAGACCGCCGAGGTATTCGTAAAGAATATGTTCGGTGTAGAGGTATTTTGATTCCTCTTCGGGGATGAATTCTTCCTCAGGGAAGAGATTTTCAACGGGAATATCCTCGAGGTTTGTAACGTCCTCTTCCGGTACGGTAATTTCGGGTTCAGTGGGCATTGATACAGTTTCATCATAGTAAGTGTGCTGATTTATGCCTTCGATAGAGTGTGCCTTGTCGTTAAGTCCGAAGCTGAGTACACCGTACTGTGCCTTGTTTCCGAAGAAGTAGCTGTTAAGACTTTGTGCGGAGATGTCCTTATAAACCGCATCGCGAAGTGTCTTCCACTGCTCTTCAGTCAGTTTCAACAGCTTGTTTTCCGAAAGTGTTCCCGTTCTTGCAGAAACCTGAGAGTATTTGTAATTGAAGGCAAGTCGCAGGAGAGAAGCATCATCTACCCATCCGTACTTGTCATGCTCTGCCTTAATGTCTTCCTCTGTGCTGTCCTCGTAGAAAAGGTTATATAGGGCATCCTTATAAGCCTTTGTTTCAATTAATCCGAGAAGCTTTATTACTTCCTGACGGCTTGTAAGCTTGTGCTTTCTCTCTGAATAATTTCCGTTTTTAAGGTTGTAACGGATGATAATTTCACTGTTGAAGCCGTCATCCTTTTCGGTATCAACTGCAAGTTTATTGATTTCAACAACCTTGTCAACATCGTCCTTTTCCGTCATTTCGGGAAGCATAAGGTACTGGAATTGCTCGAAAACGCGGATGAACCATTCCTGATTCCAGTTAGTGCTGTAGGAATCGGTTGTTATCTGTGAATAGGAAATGGGTACGGAAACAGAAACGGATTGAATCTTGCTTCTGTCGGGGATGTAGTCACTGTAGCCGAGCAGTCCTGTAGCACAGATGCCGTAAATTATGGCAATAACACCTATGTGGGCTACGAACTTATAAAGGGATTTGAGAATTTTTAAGAAATTGCGCTTTAAGAAAATTTCTGCAATAAGGTAAAGACCGAATGCAGCAGCCGTACCGCCTGCAATAACAATCCAGGTCTCTGTCCATTCAATTTCACCCAGCATAATTGCTGAGCCTACAAGGCATAATTCAAATATTGTAAGATTGCTTAAAATCTTGTTTGTGTTAAGGAAGCCGCAGTTTTCAGCCTTGATTCTCTTAAAGAGAAGAGCACCGAGAAAACCGAGTCCCAAGGCAATTATGAACCAGGGGAAATGAATGAAAATTTTGGGAATGTACCAATCCGTTGCCTCGCCGTCCACTCTTAATTGAATTTCACCCTTTTCAATAAAGCCTCTTGAAAATGCCGAAAGCTCCTTTACAAAGAAAAGCAGGGGATTGTAGTCGGAGGTTTTTTCGAGAAGAGAAAGACCCGTGTCGCCGTAATAATCGTGCTCAGTTGCTTCAAACAGTGTTATAAAATCATTGATTGTTGAAGAGGGCAGGAATGCAGCGATAATCTGTTCAACTAAAAAAATTACAATTGTGGGAGCAAAAAGAAGAGCTGCTGAGTAAACAATTGCCTCTGAAACTGTGCCGACACTTGAAAATACAACGGCTGCAGCAGAGAAGCAAACCAGAACAAACACGGAAAGTCCGCAGTACAGATGTAAGAGAACAAGGGATAGCTGCCAGGAGCCGCCTAAGAATATAAGGTTTACTATGTAAGAGAGAATTACCGGAACTATTGTAGCACCTATTAAAAGTACCGCACCTGCAGCGTATTTTGACATGAAAAGTGTGCTTCTTTTAATGCCGAGGCTATAGAAAACATTTACGGTTTTCTTGTCACAAATAAAGCTGAAAAGCCTTACCGCAACTAAAATCGCAAGAATACCGAGAACCGCAAAAATGAAATAAAGCTCACCTGTGCCCGTCAGTCCGTAAGTAAAGAATTTGTACTTTTCTTTTGAAAGAATTATTTCTCCGCCCCGGTCGGCATTGCCGAAATCATTTTCAATAAAACTGATAAGAGGCAGAATTGCCATTATAAAGGTCTGTATAATGAGAATCAGTACGGCAGGGACAAAGCCTGAAGAGAGTCCGCTGAAAAATGAATATGCCGCACCTTTTTTCTTACTTAAAGATTTGCGAAAAATCATAATCCACACCCTCCACTTCTTCAAGGAATATTTCTTCCATAGTCATAGGGAACTGCTCAAGATAAACGGGATGCATCTCTTTAATCAGAGCCTCCGCTTTTTCTCTTTCTCCCTTGACTGTTATGGTAATAAGTCTTCCGTCCTTATTGAATTTGCTTAATGGTACCATGGCGAAATCCTCTTCTGTCTTATCATCACCCTCTGCGAAGGCCATACGGTATTTTGTGAAATCGTCTCCCAGATCCGACATATCGTGGTCAAGCACTAATCTTTTACCGTTGATAAGGCCGAAGCGGTCGCACATATCTCCAAGGTCGTGAAGATTGTGGGATGAAATTATAACATGAGCACCGCGGTCCTTTGCATATTCCGTTACCAGATTTTTAATAATCTGTCTTTTTTGAGGGTCAAGTCCGTCGAAGGATTCATCAAGGAGCAGAAAATCAGGGTTTGTAGCCATCGCAAGAACCAATTCAGCCTGACGCTGCATACCCTTCGAAAAGCCGTTAAGATTCTTTTTCGGGTCAAGTCCGAAAACATCAGTAAGACGGCGGAAGGTATCATAGCTGAAATTGGTGTAATACCCGTTATAGAAGGCAGCCATTTTATTCATGCTGGCATATGCCTTGAAATAAATGTCATCGGGCACATAGAAAAGACGGGATTTCTGCTTTGCATTATCATAAATATTTTCACCGTCAAAAAGCACTTCGCCGCTGTCAGCCTTGTAAACACCTGCAACGGTTTTTAGTAGTGTGGTTTTACCCGCACCGTTATAGCCGATAAGGCCGTAAACAGTACCCTCAGGCACCTTGAAGCTTAATCGGTCAAGAGCCGTATATTTGCCGTAGCATTTAATAAGATTTTTAATTTCAATCAAAATATATTCCTCCTTCCGGACAATTTCATTGTAACATAAAAAAACCTTAACACAAGTATGTTAAGGTTTTCTTAAATAATTTGTAATTTATTCATTAAAAAGGAAATCTTCTATAGTGTCGAGGTAAGCTTTCACTGTGGGGTCAATGCTGTTATATATCGTGTGCTTGCAGTCATAAAATTTTTCCAGTCTTCCGTTTTTTACAAGCTTTATAAACTTGTCCTCTGCATCCGAATACACGGTGGAATCCTCTTCCGGCTGACAGAGAAGAATTTTTGCGGTTATTTTTTCATTTTTACTTTTATCAAGGTTTTTAACAGTAACCTTTATAGCTTCATTTACCCATCGGTTAGATGGGGCTGCTGTGCGGATATTTTCGTTTGCAATTCTTTTTTTGTGATAATAATTAAAACGAGCTTCGCTTGTATCATTGCCGTCTTCGTATGTTTTTTCAGGATTAAAGCCCTTATATCCGATAACCTTTTCTTTCTCTTTTCCCAGAAGAATAAATAATTTTGTAGCAAAGGCGGCAATTGCAGGAGGGATTCCTGCGGTTTTCGCCTGAATCATAGGAGATGAAAGGATAACCTTTTCGAAAACTCCGGGATATTTCTGGAGATGCTGAACGGATATTGCACCGCCCATTGAGTGTGAATAGAGATAAAGAGGAAGACCGAGAGCTTTCTTTTTCACAACATTTTCAACAAACATATGTAAGTCTTCAACATACTGGTCAAAATAATTTATATGAACAACTTCCTTGTCGGAATTGTGGCGGTAGGAAAGTCCGTGTCCTCTGTGATCAACAATAAAAACATTGAGATTCATTTTATTGAAGTAGTAGCACATTTCAAGGAATTTTTCCGTGGACTCCGTAAATCCGTGAGCAATTACTATATTGCCCTGCGGATTCTCCGCTTTATAGAAAATATAATGAATTTTCTTTCCGTCAAGTGCATCGAAAAATCCGTCCTCTGATATTTCTTTAAGATACGGTTCAACCGTAGTTTTCATTGCTTGGGCAAATCCGTTTTCGCTTATAAAATAATCTCTGCTGACTGCCATTTTTCTCACTCCGTAAGTTTTTCTTATAAAGATAATAACATATATTTTTGTGACGGTAAATATATTTCTTGTTATATGTTGCATTTTTTTAACGGCTTTGCTATTATATACTATATATAATAACTAAAAGAGGTGTTACAATGCTGCATTACACTGAATTTATTGCAGATTTTATGAACAGATACGACTATCCTTCAGAGGCTATAGAGACCTTTACAAGAGTTCTCAAAAGACTTGACGAGGATAAAGAGTTTGGCGATAAGATGGACAAGCTTGTTGAGGGCTATATGTATCCTTGGGCTGACAATATGCAGGAATACCTTAACGGTGTTGTTGAGCTTTCAAAGGAATATGATGAAAACGAGTGTACACTTGATTTCGTTTTTCTTCTTCTTTGTACTCCCATCGTATATGAGAGATATAAGGAAAAGGGTATCCCCGAAGAGACCTACTGGGACACAATGGCAGATATGCGCTGCAAGCTTATTGAGTGCATAAAGTGTGAAGAAGTTCCCGGAACCTTTGTTGCAGGCTGGTACAACGGATTTTTCAAGCTTGAACGCTTTGCTTACGGCAGATTCCAGTTTGAAGAAACAGACTATGGTAACGACTTCGATTTTGTTACGAAGGCAGGCTACCGTCTTACCAAGGGACAGCAGCTTATAGGCTTCCACATTCCTTCTTCAGGTGTTCCTCTTACAGATGAAGTAAGACTTGATGCATACAAGAAGGCATATCAGCAGTATAAGCACCTTTTCCCCGACGGAATTATGTATTTCTGGTGCGGCAGCTGGCTTCTTTACCCCAGACACAAGGAATTCTTGCCTGAAAAATCCAATATTCTCAAGTTTATGAGTGACTTTGAAATCGTTTCCTGGTCAGAGGCAGAGGACTTCCATGATGCATGGAGAATTTTTGATAAGTATTCCGATCTTCCTGCAGATCAGCTTCCTACAGATACTTCACTCAGAAAAGCATATGCAGACTGGCTGAAAGCAGGTAAAAAAGGCGGCAGCGGCAGCGGCGTAATTGTATTTGACGGTGAAAAGATTCTCAGATAAGGAGAGTAAAAGAATGAAAACTATAGTGTTTCAGGGTGACTCCATCACAGATGCAGGCAGAAACAGAGATAACGATAATGAAAGAGGTATCGGCTATCCCACATTGGTTTCTGCAGAGCTGGGGCTTAAATACCCGGGTGAATTCGTTTTTATAAATGAGGGAATTTCGGGTAACAGAATTGTTGATCTCTATGCAAGAATAAAGCGCGATATAATAAACCGTAAGCCTGACTATCTTACAATTTTAATTGGTATAAATGATGTATGGCACGAAATAAATGACAGAAACGGTATTGAAAACAAGAAATTTTTCAGAATTTACTGCGATCTTATTGAAGAAATAAAGGCAATGCTTCCCGATATTCAGATTTTCATTCTCGAGCCCTTTGTTCTTAAGGCATCGGCTACAGAAAAAAGCTGGGGAGTTTTCAGAAGAGAAACCGAAATGCGTGCCGAAAGTGCAAGGGCAGTAGCTGAAAAATTCGGTCTTACCTTTATTCCCCTTCAGGATAAATTCGATGAAGCCGAAAAGAAAGCAGAAGCTTCTTACTGGCTTGGTGACGGAGTTCATCCCACTGCAGCAGGTCACGAAATAATTGCAAACGAAGTGGTAAAGGCTCTGGAGAAAAAGTTCTGATTAACAGTTGAATTATATAACAGATTATGTTATTATAATGGTTACCTATAAATTTATGTAATAACGAGGAGGAAAAATGATGAAAAAGTTTTTATCCAAGGTTCTTGTAATCGTTCTTTGCTGCTGTCTTCTCACTCCTGCTACAGCATTTGCTGCAGGTACAGATGCGCAGGAAAGCTACGATTCAGTTCTTGACTATGTTACAACTGCAAATGAAACCGAAAGCGAAGCTCCCGCAGACGGCATGCTTCAGGTTAAAATCTTTTTTGCAAAGGTTCTTAATTTCTTAAGCAACTTATTTATCAATGATATTTTAGGTACAGCTCTCAATCTCATAATACCTAACTCTTCCGCTGTGCTTGATTATGAAGAATTCAACCTGGACGAATATGAAAACTTCTATGGCGGTATGGATAAGTTCATTGACAAGCCTCAGGGCGATAAGGAGTGGAGCCTCGGTTACGGTAAGGCTTCCGTGCTTCCTTCTGATTTCGGTGAGAAATCATATGCAAAGGGTGCTTACCTTCCTTATGTTTTCGGCAACGAAATGTACAAGGATGAAGAGGGCGGATACGAAGACCTTATGGCAAGAGCTATCGTTATGGATGACGGCTCAGGCAGAGGTAAGGTAGTATTCATTGCTCTTGATGCTATGGGTTTTGCAAATGCAGACGTAAGACTTATCCGTGAAGCTCTCAAGGATGTTGCTGCTGAAAACAATATTGTCAGCATCAATGTTTCCTGCACACACATCCACACAGGTATTGACTCTCAGGGTGTATGGACTGATCCCGTAGGTGTTATTTTCAATAACATTTTAGGTCAGGATGTTAAGTACGGTGTTGACCGTTCTTTCATTGATTCTGTTGTTGCAGGCTCCAAGAAGGCTGTTGAAGATGCTCTTAAGGATATGACAGAGGGTGACCTTTACTATTCAACAATTGATATCGGTGACTATGTATGGGACCGTACAGCTCCTATTTCTCTTGATACAAATATGTACAAGCTCGAGTTCCTTCCTGATGATACAGCAAAGACTCCCACAATCGTTGCTACATTCGGCTGCCATCCCGAATCAGCAAGCTATGACTGGTCCGATGACGGTTCAGGCGATCTTCTTCCCTTCGACAAGAAGTTCTCTGCTGACTTTATCTGGTACACAGAAAAGGTTATGAATGCAGCAGGCTACAACTTCATTTACATTCAGGGTAATGTTTCAACTGTTACTTCAGGCAGAGGCAACTCCAATGACGGTCTTGATACCAATGCACATTCGACAGCAGTACGTTACGGTTATGAAATCGGCTATATGCTTCTCGGTATGAACCTTAAAGAAGCAGACAGAATCGCTCTTAATAAGAAGACAGGCGACAAGCTCGGTGTTGAAGCAAATAAGAACAACGAGGGCTACAGTGTATGGTATGAAGGTCTTCCCGTTGTTGATGCGGTTAAGGTTGATCCCGTTCTCAATATTAAAAATAAGCAGTTCTTTGTAAGAATTGAAAATAATATCATTGCTCTTCTCGGTAAAACATCTGTTGCAGATAACCTTGTGCTTCAGGATGACAGCGGAAGATTCTACACAGTTTCCGAAGTAGGTTACCTTGAAATCGGCGATGTTATGAAGGTTTATATGTCCCCCGGTGAAACCTTCGGCGAGCTTCTCTTTGGCGGCAACGGCGCAAATGGCTTCCCCCTTCCCACAATCAGAGAGTACACAGGCGAAGATATCATCATTATGGACCTTATGAATGATGCTGCAGGTTATGTTGCTAATGAAGCAAACTACGTAATGGCAGGTCTTCAGTATAACGAAGAAACAGATGAATTTGACAGTGATACATGGTGCCTTATCTCCTACGGTAAGACAGCAGGTACAACCTTCATCTCTCACTTCTATGAAGTATTTGACAGCGTAAAATAAGTAAATAAACAAAATTCCCCGAGGCTCCAAGAAGCTTCGGGGAAAGTTTTTTTATGAAATTATTTCAGATAACGGTTGTTTTTCTTCGGTTCAACAGTAATACTGCCGTCCTTATGAAGAGTGGTAAGGGTTACACCGTAGTGGCAGTCTTTTTCGGGAAAATTCAGCTTTTCTGTCATATTGTAGGTGTTATATCCGGTGCACTGTGTGTACACAAGATACACATCCTCGTAAATTGCGCAAAGGTCGTTTATGTGGTCGTGGCCTGAGAAAAGCGCCTGCAGATTTGCTTTTTCCTTTCCTGCAGTAAAGAATCCGCTGTTGTAATAGGAGGAACCTACACTTTCATACTGTGTTCCGTAAAGGAGCTTTGTTTTGCCCGAATCCCTGTAATCGTACTGTCCGTGTTCATCACAGATGTACTCATATTCCTTTACGGGAATGTGCATATAACAGATGGATTTGTTGTCAGGTGATACTGCAAGAGTTTTCTGCATATTTTCCGTGTACCAGTCAATCTGTCCCTGTTTTACAAAGTCGTAGGTGTCTGACCATAATTCCTTGGGGACATTATGAGAAATATTATATTCCTCTATCATATCCCTGCCCGAGTCAATAAGGTAAAGGCTCTTATAGAATGATCCGTCCGCATTTTTTATGTGAATTGCTGTGTTACCGAAGCCGAAAAGCTCCTCCCTGCCGAAAAGAGTGAGACAATGGGGATAATACTGCATGCCTTTAAGAAGCTGGTATTTGTAAAAGCCCTTTTCCTCTCTCGTTTCGTGATTTCCGAAGGTGTAGCCCCAATAAACACCGAGCTTTTCCATCATCCATGAAAACTGAACGGAGTCTATATGCTGACAGTCGGAAAGAATACAGTCGCCTGTTATAATTACAAGGTCGGGGCGCTCGTCTCTTATCTGTTTTACAAGGCGGTCAATTGTCTTGTTGTTGAGCTCTGCTCCGGGGGAGCCCAGGTGTAGGTCTGTTGCAGTCATAATCTTGAAGTCAGAGTTGTCAATGTTTCCGTTTTTGTCGGTTTTTGCAATGAAAACCTCGTCCTCGGTTTTGCCGAGTATTTTTATATCTGAGCCCACATATGAAAGGTCACTATTGGCAGAAAACAGAAATTTCGGTCTCTTTCCTCCCGTTACCTTGTGAAGCACGCGTGAGCCTGAAAGTATCCCTGCAATTATTTTGTGTCTTATTGCTGCAAGAGGCTTGTAGTAATTCATAAAAATCTCCTTAATTTGCATATTCCTCTAACAGTATAAAACTATTTGATTTATATGTCAAAGGTAAAATGCGCAGATTTATATTAATAAAAACAGGGATTGTAAAGACAATCCCTGTTTTTTCTCTCTATTGGATAAATGAATTCTTTATTATTTCAGAACCCTAACCTGTATTATTTAATTTTTATGCTCTTGACTGTGCTCCAAGCAGAGTAAACCGTGCCGTTGTCGGTCTTTGTATATGCTCTTACCTTGAAGTAGTAGGTTTTTCCGCTTGTAAGCTTGGATTTTGAGCCTTTTACTACATTTACCTTGTAGGAATTGAGCTTCTTGTATTCGCCGTTCTTGCTTGTTGCGTAGTAAACCTGATATCCGCTTTCGCCCGTTACATTAGTCCATGAAAGAGCAGCTGTTCCCTTCTTTGTTGATGTTACCTTAAGGGTAGGTGTCTTTGCCTTGGTTGCTGTTTCAAAAATTGGGGAATATGCCCCCATTATTGTGCCGTCGTCCTTGGTGAAGGCTCTTACCTTGAACTTGTACTTTGTACCGGCCTTAAGCTTTGAAATTTTAAGAGTAGTACCGGTTACATCCTTGACCTTTTCATACTTTTTGGTCTTGGTGTTGTACTGATAAATTCTGTAGCCCTCAGCACCTGTTACCTTGTTCCACTTAAGAGTGATTGTGGTTGTGGTCTGAGTAGCAGTAACCTTGCTTGTCACTCTGGGAGCAATGGTATAAGTCAGCTTCTTTGTACCGCTGTACTTGCCCTTGAATGTAACGGTTACAGTGTACTTTCCGGGCAGCTTTCTTCCGCTTTCGTACTTAACAGTATAATCTGTATCCTTCTTAAGGGTATTTCCTTTACTGTCCTTAACGGTCACGGAAGGAGTCTGTGCCTTGCCGTTGTAGGTATACTCTGTCTTTGAAAGCTTTATGGTTTTGGGATAGTAAACAGTTGTTGACTTGGATGCAACATAACCACAAACGGAACACTTATTCTCAACCTTACCATTCTTTGTAAGTGTTGCCTTGGTGGTAACAGACTTATATGTGTGTGACTTCTTTGCTATTGTTTTTGTGTAAGAATCGCCGCAGGAACATGTGTAGGTTTTTTTGCCTGTTGCAGTACAGGTTGCAGCTTTTGTCACTTTTGATATGTAGGAATGCGTATGAGGATTGTATTCATCGAGAGCAACAAACTTATGTCCGTATTTATCTGCAAAAATTTTTGCAGTGGAATTAGAATAACCGTGAATTGTAGCATTTGTAGGAATTGTAAGTCCAATATCAGAAAATTCATCATTAGGAGCAATTTGGGTGTCAGGGTTTAAGAAGATTATATCAGTTAATGAAGAACAGTCAGAAAAAGCTCCGTCATGGACAAATTTAATGTTTGCATGTAGGGTAATATTGGTTAGTGAAGAGCATCCTGAAAATGCACTATAGGGTATAACGGTAACATTATTAGGAATTTTGATTTCTTTTAATGCTGAACATCCGCTGAAGATGGCTGAATTGAGATAGGTAACACTATCAGGGATGCTTATTTTAACAAGGGAGGAACAATTTTGAAACATATAATCTCCGAGAGAGTCAACACCGTCTGGTATTACTATTTCTGTGAGTGATGAACAGTCTTCAAATGCTGCAAAACCAATAGAATTAATACTGTTGGGAATTTTGATTTTTGTAATGCCGGAACATTTTCTGAAGGCTTGAGAAGAAATAGTAGTCACAGGAATACCGACTATTTTTTCTGGGATTGTAATTTCTTCACAGATGCTTGTGTCACATCCAGTTATATATGCATACGCTTCTTCTGTACCTTCTTCAACTATCGTGTAAGAAAGTCCATCTTCGGTAATGTATTTTTCTGTTGCATTGGCTTGGAAATTATGTGTGCAAATAAAGACGAATACAGTTAAAAGCATTATAGTTAAAATATTTAAAAAAGCTTTTAGTTTTTTCTTCATGATTTTTAGTCACCTTTCTGTTTTTTATTTGAAAATAAAAAGTGCGTCCTGAAGAACGCACCAAAAAAGTGAGCTCTTCAAGTACTGCGACATACATTTCACCAAGCAAACACGATGACAGAAGAAACCCACTTTTTTACAAAAAGTGAATCTGTGCTTGCTAAAATATTCAGATGTATGTCGCAAGATTTATGGTAGCATAAAATTTATCATAAATCAATCACTAAAGCTGTTTTGTGTTTAAAAACAAAAAAGACGGCGCAAAGCCGTCTTAATTTGCTTAGTCGATTTCGACCTGAATTTTCATATCCTGTCTGTTAGCGGCTGAGCGCATAACTGTACGGATAGCTTTTGCTATTTTGCCCTGCTTGCCGATAACTCTGCCGATGTCGTTTTCAGCAACGTGAAGATGGAATACTGTAACTCCGTCCTCATTTACTTCATCAACGGTAACCTCAACCTTATCGGGCTCGTCAACAAGACCCTTAGCAATTCCGAGAAGTAAATCTTTCATTTATCTTTTGCCTCCGGAACAGGTGTTATCAGTCGATAACGCCGTTCTTCTTGAGAAGAACCTTAACAGTGTCTGTGGGCTGTGCGCCGTTAGCAATCCACTGCTTTGCCTTTTCACCGTCAACCTTGATGGTCTTAGGCTCTGTCATGGGGTTGTAGTAGCCGATTTCTTCGATGAATCTGCCGTCACGGGGATATCTTGAATCTGCAACAACGATACGATAGAAAGGAGCTCTCTTAGCGCCCATACGACGAAGACGAATTTTAACTGCCATTTTAATTTCCTCCAATTAAATAGTTTTTAATATAATAAACAACAGTCCTTTAGGGACTTAGTGTCTAATACCTTAGAATCCGGGGAAGCCACCGGGCATTCCGCCGCCCATTCCGCCGAAGCCTCCGGGGGGCATCATACGGCGCATTTTCTTTTTGCTGCCGCCCTTGTTTCCTCCGAACTGCTTAAGCATCTTCTGCATCTGCTTGTACTGAGAGAGAAGTCTGTTGACATCCTCAACCTGCATACCGCAGCCTGCCGCAATTCTTCTTTTTCTTGAGGGATTGATGATTTCAGGCTTTTCTCTCTCTTTGGGTGTCATTGAGAGGATAATTGCTCTTGTCTTATCCATAGCCCTCTCGTCAATATCTGCATCCTTAATTTTCTTGCCTACGCCGGGAATCATTCCGAGAAGGTCCTTTATTGAACCCATCTTCTTCATTTCTTCCATCTGCATAAGAAGGTCATTAAGGTCAAATTTGTTTTCCTTCAGCTTTCTTTCAAGGTCAGCAGCCTTTTTCTCGTCGAGAGTATGCTCTGCCTTTTCAATAAGAGAAAGCACGTCGCCCATTCCGAGAATTCTTGAAGCCATTCTGTCGGGATGGAACACATCAAGGTCATCAAGCTTTTCGCCTACACCGACAAACTTAATGGGCTTGCCTGTTACTGCTCTTGCGGAAAGAGCCGCACCGCCTCTGGTGTCACCGTCAAGCTTTGTAAGAACAAGACCGTCAATGCCCAGAGCCTCGTTGAAGGTTGATGCAACATTGACTGCATCCTGACCGGTCATGGAGTCAACAACAAGGAGAATTTCGTGAGGCTTTACCTCTGCCTTGATGTTTTTAAGCTCCTGCATCAGCTGCTCGTCAATATGGAGACGGCCTGCTGTATCAAGAAATACGTAGTCGTAGCCTTTATCTTTAGCAAGCTTTACTGCTTCTCTTGCAATGGTTACGGGATTTTCAGTGCCCATTTCGAAAACGGGAACACCTGCCTGCTCACCCACAACCTGAAGCTGTTTGATAGCAGCGGGTCTGTAAATGTCACAGGCTGCAAGAAGGGGTCTGTGACCGTCAGCCTTCAGCTTTTTACAGATTTTTGCACTGTGTGTTGTTTTACCTGAACCCTGCAGACCGCACATCATAACAACCGTGGGAGGGTGAGATGCGGATGCAAGTCTTGCCTGAGTACCGCCCATAAGAGCAGTAAGCTCTTCATTTACTATTTTTATAACCATCTGTGCAGGGGTAAGGCTTTCCATTACCTTTGCACCGATTGCTTTTTCGGTTACTCTCGCTGTAAAGTCCTTTGCAACTTTATAGCTTACGTCTGCTTCAAGAAGTGCAAGACGGACCTCTCGCATCGCTTCTTTTACATCGCTTTCGTTAAGTGAACCCTTGCTTCTCAGTTTTTTAAACGCGGAATCGAGTTTATCTGATAAGCCTTCAAAAGCCATAAGGTCACTTCCTTTCGTTCTTGCAAACTTTTTATTCCGATAAGGATAAAGCTATTGATTTGATTCTTACAGAAAGGTCATTGATTTCTCTTGAAAGACCTGTATTTCTGTTTTCCTGGCTGATTTTTGTGGCACATTCTATTATTTCCTCAAGACCTGTCTGCATATCCTTGAAGCGCTTTACAAGCCCTAAACGGTCTTCCATTTCCATAAGCTGTGCCTCAGCTCTTTTTATTGCATCCCTTACTCCCTGACGGGTAATACCTACATTGGTTGCGATTTCCGAAAGAGATAAGTCTTCGTTATAGTAGTAATCGAGAAATTCGCGCTGCTTGGGGGTGAGCATATCACCGTAAAAATCAAGAAGTATGGTAATATCAAGATTTTTTGCCATCGTTTCAGCACCTCTTTCTCTTTTATCTGCGGCATCAAAAATGCCTGTAAAGCTTCAAACTTTACAGGCGGTATTATATATTAAATAGGGCGCTTTGTCAATAGAAAAACGCAGGGATTTTTTTATTTCGTCAAATCGTACATTTTCTTATGACTGTTGGGCATCAATTTCGATGTTTTCTTCAGTAGTTTCTTCCTGACAGAGCTCAGTTTCTGCAAGTGCCACACCTTTTTCATCGGTGGAGTCGGAGCCTACAAGGCAGGCAACGGGCACATACAGGATAAGAAGTGTTGCACAGCCGATGCTCATTAAAAACTTCTTAAAGGGTGAATAACCCGTCATAAAACCGCCTCCCGTAAAATAGTTGAGAAATTCCCTTCTCTATTAATAATTTATCATATAAATCAGTTTTGTGTCAATAAAAAATGTGGTTACAAATTATTAAAATTCTATTAAAATCTGCCGATAAATTAATGTTTTCAGAAGGGCTGTTTTCTGAAGGAAAAAATAACCTGTACCGAAGGCGGATTCACCTGAAAAACAAAAAAGCCTGCCGCGAAAATCACGGCAGACTCTTAATGTCTTTATTCGTTTCAGAATTAAAGTTCTGCGAAGTACTTAATGGTTCTTACCATCTGGCTTGTGTA
Organism: Acutalibacteraceae bacterium; assembly: GCA_045652065.1. Classification (GTDB taxonomy): domain Bacteria; phylum Bacillota; class Clostridia; order Oscillospirales; family Acutalibacteraceae; genus RUG806. Next base: position 18,879 of record JAZRTO010000007.1, on the reverse strand, counting down.
GCTGTTTTCATTGTCATACCATGAAACAACCTGAACTTCGTAAAGATCATCAGCGATCTTAGCAACCATTGTCTGAGTTGCATCGAAGAGAGAACCGTATCTCATACCGATAACGTCGGAAGAAACGATGGGATCCTCGTTGTAGCCGAAGGATTCGGAAGCAGCAGCCTTCATAGCAGCGTTGATGCCGTCTACTGTAACGTCTGTGCCCTTAACAACAGCTGTAAGGATTGTTGTGGAGCCTGTAGCAACGGGAACACGCTGTGCGGAACCGATAAGCTTGCCGTTAAGCTCGGGGATAACAAGGCCGATAGCCTTAGCAGCACCTGTGGAGTTGGGAACGATGTTAGCAGCACCTGCTCTTGCTCTTCTCATGTCGCCCTTTCTGTGTGGACCGTCGAGAATCATCTGATCGCCTGTGTAAGCATGGATTGTGCTCATGATACCGCTCTGAACAGCAGCATAATCGTTAAGAGCCTTAGCCATGGGAGCGAGGCAGTTTGTTGTGCAGGAAGCAGCAGAGATGATCTGATCTTCAGCAGTAAGAATATCTTCGTTAACTGAGAAAACAACTGTCTTTGTTTCCTTGTCTGCGGGAGCAGAGATAACAACCTTCTTAGCACCTGCGTTGATGTGAGCCATGCTCTTTTCCTTTGTGCAGTAGAAGCCTGTGCATTCAAGAACTACGTCAACACCGATTTCGCCCCAGGGAAGCTCAGCAGCGTTAGCCATAGCATAGATCTTAAGAGTCTTGCCGTCAACTGTGATTGTACCTGCTTCGTCGTCAGCACATACTGTGTGAAGGCCTTCGCCGATTCTTCCGCAGTAACCGCCCTGAGCAGTATCATACTTAAGAAGGTTAGCAAGCATTGAGGGCTTTGTAAGGTCGTTGATAGCTACTACTTCGTAGCCTTCTGCACCGAACATCTGACGGAATGCAAGACGTCCGATTCTGCCGAAACCGTTAATTGCAACTTTAACTGACATAATAATTTTCCTCCATTTTTAAAGACGCATTACTGCGACTCCTTAATTTTCCATTATACATTATAGCCGATTTTTGAAACTTTGCAAGGACTTTGTTAAAATTTTCACCCACTTCTGGAAAGTTTGGTTAAGTACAATAAAATCACAGACCAAACTTCACATTATTACTGCACATTAACTACATACGGGGGTTGTTTACCACATTAACGGGAGTACCGTTTACAAAGGACTTTACATTTTCCTCGAGAATTTTCATAAGTCTTACTCTTGTGTCATATGAAGCCCATGCAATATGGGGAGTAATATAAATATTTTTTGTGTGGAAAAGGGGATTTTCGGGTACGGGAGGTTCAACTGACAGAACATCCACACCGGCACCTGAAAGCTTACCCGAATCAAGAGCTTCTTTTACGGCTTCTTCATCAAGCTCACCGCCTCTTGAGGTGTTTACAAGGAAGGCGCCGTCCTTCATCTTTGCGATAAACTCTCTGTTTACCATTTTCTCTGTTTCGGGAGTAAGGGGACAGTGAATTGAAACGAAGTCGGAATTTTTAAGAAGAGTATCTCTGTCAACGAAATTGATGTCTTCATCTGCATATTTTTCGGGATGCGCTGTGTTTACAAGCACATTCATTTCAAAGCCCTTTGCAATTTCAGCTACACGTCTGCCGATTTTGCCGTAACCGATAATTCCGATTGTTTTGTCAAGAAGCTCCTTAAGAGGTGCTAACATATAGCAGAAATCGGGGTAATTTGCCCACTCGCCCGAGAGCACGGAATCGGAATGAAGTGCTATGCGGTTTGCGTATTCGAGAATGAATGCAAAGGTCTGCTGAGCAACAGCTGATGCAGAATATGAAGGGATATTTACAACAGCAATACCGTATTCGTCACAAGCCTCACAGTCAATGATGTTATAGCCCGTTGCAAGAAGGGCAATCATCTTAAGGCGAGGAAGCTTTGATACGGTTTCTCTGCTCATAGGTGTCTTGTTAAGAATTACGATATCCGCATCCTTTGCGCGTTCATATATTTTATCAACAGGGGAGCGGTCATATACAGTCAGCTCGCCGTATTTTTCAAGAAAGTCCCAGCTGAGATCCCCGGGGTTTGCCGTTACCGAATCGAGAATTACAATATTCATAGTTTGTCTCCTTTTAATTATTCATTGTGATATTAACATATTTTTTCATATTACGCAACTTCTTTAATATAATTGTTATAATCATTTGTTATTGACCCGTGAAAAAATTTGGTGTATACTGAAAAATGGTGATTTATGTGACTAAAAAGGTCCGGAAGGAAAAAACCATATCAAGAATACTGCTTGTATCTGCCGTTACATCAATTCTTGTTGCGGCGGTGCTTACAGTTATACTTTTTCTTTTGCAGATAGATTCTGTCAGAGAAAAGTATGACCAGTATCTCTATATTCTTCAGGAGTTTGAAATGCGGGTTGCTGCCCTGCAGAGCCGTCCGCTTATTCTCATTGTGATTTTCCTTTTGTTCCTGTTGCGAAGCCTTTCAATGATGTATCCTTATCCGATGATTTTTATTATAACCGCTATGGTTTTTCCGCCTTATCAGTCATTTCTGATAAATATTTTCGGAATGGTGTTCACCTTTGCCTTCAGATATTACACAGGCTACGAAATGGGAGAGGGAACAATCAATTTTGCTTTGAAAAAATATCCTGCAATACTTGAAGCAATGGAGGAGGACGGCAAGGGAAATCCTATTATTCTTCTTGCTCTCAGAATGGTTCCGTCTCTTCCCATAAATACAATAAGCCACTTTTACGGCTCACTTGAATATTCCTTCCCGAAGTATATGCTTCTGTCTGTCGGGGCATACATCCCGAAGCTTATTTCCTACTCATTCATAGGTGAAAACGTCTATGACCCGTTTTCTGCCGAATTCTTTGTGCCTATGATTGTGCTTTTAGCATTTACCGGAATATGTCTTCTTGTGCTGAGATCCTTTCTGGGGGTATCCTGGAGAATTATGAGAAAAAAGAGAAAATCAGAAAATAAGTAAACCGAAAGGAAATGATAAATATGGCAAATCTCAATACTGTAAGAAATGAAATTACATCAGGCAATTTTGATGCAAGACTGTCCCGTCTTTACGGCGCGGACACAGAAAAAGCAAGAGCAAGATATCTTCATATAACACATCTTTTTGAAGAAAAGTTCGGTGACAGAGAGGATATCCGATTCTTCTCCGCACCCGGCAGAACAGAGGTCTGCGGAAATCATACCGACCACAACCATGGTCAGGTGCTTGCAGCGGCAATAAATCTTGATGCTGTTGCCTGTGCAGTGAAGACAGATGACCACTTTATCAGAGTTTATTCCGAAAATTACCCCGGTGATATAATTGATATAAATATTCTTGAGCCTCAGATGAAGGAGGTTGAAAAGAGTGCTTCCCTTGTAAGAGGTGTTGCTGCAAGATTCAAAGAGCTTGGCTATAACATCGGCGGTATTGACTGTGTAACAGTCAACAATGTTCTCAAGGGCTCAGGCATGTCATCCTCTGCTTCCTTTGAGGTTCTTGTAGGCACAATGCTTAACTACCTCTATAATGACGGTAAGATTTCTCCCGTTGAAATTGCTCAGATAGCACAGTTTGCTGAAAATAAATTCTTCGGTAAGCCCTGCGGTCTTATGGATCAGATGGCTTGCTCCGTAGGCTCATTTGTACAGATAGATTTCTGCGATCCCGCAAATCCCGTTATTACTCCCGTGGAATTTGATTTTGCTTCCTGCGGACATTCACTCTGTATTGTTGATACCCGTGCAGACCACGCAGATCTGACTGATGACTATGCTGCTATCAGACGCGAAATGGAAGCAGTTGCAGGCTATTTCGGTAAATCCTGCCTTCGTGAAATAACAGAAGTAGATGTGCTTTCAAATGTTGCAGGCATAAAGGAAAAGCTTGGCGAAAGACCTCTTCTTCGTGCAATCCACTTCTTTGAGGACAATAAGAGAGTTGAAAAGGAAGCAGAAGCTCTCAAAAACGGTGATTTTGAAACCTTTAAGGCTATGACAATAGCTTCAGGTTATTCTTCATATATGTACAATCAGAATGTGTTCTCCTCCTCCGCACCTCTTTCTCAGCCCGTATCTCTTGCACTTGCGATAAGTGAAGTTATTCTTAAGGGCAAGGGCGCATGGAGAGTTCACGGCGGCGGTTTTGCAGGTACAATTCAGGCATTCGTACCCGATGCATTACTGAGTGAATATAAAAACAGCATGGAGGCAGTATTCGGCGAGGGCTCATGCTACATACTCGCTATCAGACCCTTCGGAGGTACTGAGATTTGACTTTCGCCTTCATATACAGGTGATTTGAATGACAGAACAAAGACATATAAATGCACTTGAGCTTGATAAAGTGCTGCTCAGGCTTTCCGAGCTTGCATCCATAAAGGACAGCAAGGAAATGGCGCTTCAGCTGAAGCCTGCCACTGAGCTTTATGATGCTCAGGCGCTTGTAAATCAGACAAATGCGGCATATGTGCTTCTCGCAAAATTCGGAGGTCCCTCCTTCGGTGCCGCAAAAAATGTAAATTCCTCTCTTTCAAGGGCAAATGCCGGCGGAACGCTTACAATGAGAGAGCTGCTTGATATCGGTGAGGTGCTCAGAGTCGTCCGCTCTCTTTATGAGTGGAGATTTTCACAGCCCGGAGCTGAGAGCTGTCTTGACGTATTTTTCTCCTCTCTTTGTCCCAACAGAACTCTTGAAAGCACCATTTTTACCTCAATTTTAAGCGATGAGGAAATGGCAGATAATGCCTCGAGAGAACTCAGTGACATAAGACGTAAAATGAGAAATCAGGCACAGTCCATCCGTGAAAAGCTTGAAGGTCTTGTAAGAAGCACACACTATCAGAAATATCTTCAGGATGCCATAATCACACAGAGAAACGGCAGATTTGTTGTTCCCGTAAAAAATGAGCACCGTGCTGATGTGCCGGGTCTTGTTCATGATACCTCGGGTTCAGGTGCTACCGTGTTTATTGAGCCTATGGCGGTTGTTGAAGCAAACAATGAAATAAGAGTGCTTCAGGGTAAGGAAAGAGAAGAAATTGAAAGAATTTTAATGGAGCTTTCCGTTGCTGTAGGTGAGTACGGAGAGACTATAAAACAAAATTTTGATGCTCTTACAGAGCTGAATCTTATTTTTGCAAAGGCTCAGCTTGCCTACAAGATGAAAGCAAGTGTTCCCGTGCTCAACACCTCGGGAATTACAGAGCTTAAAAAAGCGAGACATCCCCTTCTTGACCCGAAAAAGGTTGTTCCTACAGATATTTCCCTTGGTGAAAGCTTTGATACACTTGTAATTACGGGCCCCAACACGGGCGGTAAAACGGTTTCAATAAAAACCGTGGGACTTCTCACTCTTATGGCTTGTTGCGGTTTGCTTATTCCTGCTGCAGATAATTCGAGAATCTGTGTATTCAAGAAGATTTTTGCAGATATCGGTGATGAACAGAGCATTGAACAGTCACTTTCAACATTCTCATCACATATGGTGAATATTGTTGATATCATTAAAAATGCAGATGATGAGAGTCTTGTGCTTATAGACGAATTGGGAGCCGGTACTGACCCTGTTGAGGGTGCAGCTCTTGCTATTGCAATTCTTGAAAGACTTCATATAAACGGGGCAAAAATTGCCGCAACCACACACTATGCAGAGCTTAAGGCATATGCACTTGAAACCCCGAGGGTGGAAAACGGCAGCTGTGAATTTGATGTGCAGTCTCTTCGTCCCACCTACCGACTGCTTACGGGTGTTCCGGGACGATCAAATGCCTTTGCAATTTCCGAAAGGCTGGGTATAGACAAAGAGCTGATTGAACGTGCAAACGAGTTTGTTTCCACCGAGAATATCCGCTTTGAAAATGTTGTTGATTCTCTTGAGGAATCCCGACTTTCAATGGAAGCAGAAAAGGCTGTTGCCGAAAGGGTACGTGCCGAATATGAGGAAAAGCTCCGTCTTGCGGAGAAAAAACTTGCCGAAGCCGAGGATTTAAGACAGAAGGAATACGAAAAGGCTCAGGGTGAGGCTCTTAAAATTACCGAAAAGGCAAGAAGGGAAGCCAATACACTTCTTATGGAGATTGATAATCTCCGCAAGGAAATGAAATCCACAAAGGATGCAGCTGAGCTTGCAAGAAGAGCGAAGTCTGCTATGAAAAAGGGACTTTCCGATATTGATATGGCAGTAAATCCCGTAACAACCTCTCTTTATGAGGACGAGGACTATACACTGCCCAGACCTCTTAAGGTTGGTGACACGGTGCTTCTTACTCAGCTTGGTAAGGAAGCTAATGTACTGTCGCTTCCCGACAAGAGAAATCAGGTTGAAGTGCTGTCGGGAGCTATGAGAATGAGGGTTGATGTAAATAAACTCCGTCTTATAGAGAAAAAGAAAGAGAAGAAACCCAAAACTGCTTCTATGTCAAGAAGCGGATCTATGGAATCACGTCTTACCGCAAGTGCGGACAACCGCTGTGATTTAAGAGGTATGACGGTTGATGAGGCGCTTCTTACTCTTGACAGCTTTCTTGATTCAATGTTGATGGCAAATATGGGTGAATTCACGGTAATTCACGGCAAGGGTACGGGTGCTTTAAGAGCTGCCGTACAGAAGCATCTCAAAAACAACAAATTTGTAAAAACCTTCCGCCTGGGTGTCTACGGGGAAGGCGAAAACGGCGTTACTATTGTTACATTAAAATAATGAAAAAGCTGCAGCTTTTCTTTATTGAAAATTAATCACATTTTAAGAAATATTTTCTTGTAAATTGCGTCTTAACTGATATAATTAGTATATCTTGTGAAGTGGAGTCATATTATGGTGAGATCTTTCATAAAAGACATCTTTGTTTTCGATAAAAAACCGAAAAGTCCTTTGACGCGGAATGAAAAGCTTGATTTGCTTTCATGGTACGGTGCAGCCTTTCTTGTACCCTTTGTGTTCATTATTGCAGGTGCGATAGTCCGTAAAATTGCTCCCTTCGGGAATAGTACTCTTATGGGAATTGATGCGTGGGGACAGTATTTTCCCATGCTTCGTGAAATGAAGCGTGCTTTCAGAAGCTTTGATTTCAGCTATTCCTTTACGGGTGCCTTAGGCTTTGATATGACGGCACAGAGCGCCTATTACACCAACAGCCCCTTATGGTATATTCTCTTTCTTCTTCCCGGTGAGCTGACTCCGGGACAGGTTGATCTGATGGTGTTTATCCGCTTCGGACTTTGCGGTCTTACATTTTTCCATTACCTTTCCTCTCACTACGGTAAGAAGGATTTCGGAATGATATTTTTTGCCGCAGCCTATGCTCTTTCGGGATATACACTCGCATTTATCAATCAGTTTATGTGGATGGATGCGGTTATTCTTCTTCCTCTTGTAATGCTCGGAATTGAGCAGCTTATAAAGGGTGAAAGAGGAATGGCACTTTATCTTGCTTCTCTTTTCCTTACCATATTCTCAAACTTCTATATAGCATTTTCCGTATGTCTTTTCTCTGTGCTGTGGTTCTTTTTACAGATGGTTTGTATGTTTAAGGGTGTCAGAAATATGTTTATTTCCGCATTCCGTTTCGGAATATGCTCGCTTATGGCAGGAATGTTAAACCTGCCCGTGCTTATTCCCCTTTTAAGATCAATAGGAAACACTCTTGCATCCGATATGGGCTTCGGAAATACCTTCCGCTTCTATCATAGCATAAAGGATATGCTTATGATGTTTTTGCCGTTTCGTCCCTCATCCCTTGCATTTGAGGCACCGAATATCTATTTCGGTGTTGTTCCCCTTGTTTTCTGTTTTGTTGCCGTGCTATCCAAAGAAAGGCTTGTGAAGAAGCTTTCTTATTTTTACCTTTTCGTATTTATGTTTGTGTCATTCAATTTCAATCTTCTCGATTTTATCTGGCACGGCTTTCATTTCCCTAATCAGCTTCCCGGCAGACAAAGCTTCTTGTTTGCATTTCTCGGACTTGTAATTGCCTACAGCGGCTACAGATGCTTTATCGGATTTTTCAAAGAAAAGGAAAACATAAGAACAGCTGTGTCTGTTGCATTATGTACTCTTATCTGCGCGGAGGTTGGGGCTAATGCTGTTCACAAGCTTTCCAATGACACAAGATGTGTTTATCTCGAATCTATTCTCAGAAATGATGAGGAATTAAGCGTGGTAAGGGAAAATTACAACCCAGACCCCGATAAAAACGAATTCTGGCGAATAGAGCTCAGCGATCATCGCTATAACGGCGGTCAGCTTTACGGCTATAACGGAATTTCTCACTATTCCTCAACAATGTCAGGGGATTGCTACAATTTCTTTATAAAGCTGGGAATGAGTGTTTATGCAAGAAATGTAAGCACTGAGTATATTCCGAATCCCGTTCTCAACTCACTTTTCGGAATAAGATACATTGTAAGCACATCACCGGTTACAGATTATGTCAGTGTCAATGCAGGGCAGTCGGGACATCTTTATATCCATGAAAATCAGGCAGTTCTTCCTCTTTTCTATGTGGCCCGAAAAGATGTTCTTAATGTTGATACGGGTCTTTCGGGACACGCGTTTACCAATGATATTTTCAAGAAAATTTCCGGCTGCGGCGATGTGCTGTGGGGTAACGGAGTTTTCAATGAGGACAGCTGTGAAGGATATTTTATTGATGCTCAGGAATTCTTAAAAGGCATAGAAAACATCCGTGAAAGCGAATGCACCATAACAAAATTCGGAAAAACAAAAATTTCCGGTAAAGTAAACTCCGTAAAAGACGGTGTTCTTGTTATATCCCTGCCTGCAGCGGATGTTACAATAGAAATTGACGGTGAGGAAGTGGATACCCTTACTATAGCAGGCTATATGGCAGGTGCAGAAATTTCCGAAGGCGAACACGAAATTACAATAAAATTACCGTAATACGAACAAGGTGGTTTATTATGAAAAATCTGATTGCAGAAAGAAACCTGCCGGATCTTCTTTCCCGTGAGGAAATGCTTGAAATATTACAGCGTGAGGAGTACGGCTTTATGCCCGGCGCTCCCGAAAAAATCAGCTTCACAAAAACACAGCTTCGCAATGATAATGTTTTCTGCGGAAAGGGAAAGCTGTGGGAAATCGGTATTACCTGTACCGTAAGAGGAAAGGATTTTTCCTTCCCCGTTACACTTATGCTCCCCGAGGGAGAGGGGCCCTACCCGTTTTTTGTAAACATAAATTTTGAGAAGAATATTCCCAATTTCTATTTTCCTGCCGAAGAAATTCTTGACAACGGCTTTGCCGCTTTTAATCTGTATTTTAATGACGTAACAGCGGATAATGACGATTTTACCGACGGACTTGCAGGAATTTTCTATCCTGACGGCAAAAGAAATGACACCGACAGCGGAAAAATTGCCCTTTGGGCATGGGCGGCATCCCGCGTGCTTGATTATGCTGAAACAGAGCCTACTCTTGATATGACAAGAGCTGCTGTCTGCGGACACTCAAGATTGGGAAAAACAGCTCTGGTAGCAGGTGCCTTTGATCATCGCTTCCGCTTTGTGCATTCAAATTGCTCGGGTTGTTCGGGGGCTGCAATTGCAAGAGGAAACACGGGTGAAACAATAAAGGATATACACCGCAGCTTTCATTATTGGTTCTGCGAGAATTACAGAAAATATATGGATAACGAAGAAACTATGCCCTTTGACCAGCATTTTCTTTTAGCTGCCATTTCTCCCAATTTCGTGTCGGTAGGCTCTGCCTCCGAGGATGACTGGGCAGACCCTACAGGGGAGCAGCTATCCTGCTTTGCCGCATCTCCCGTTTTTGAAAAAGAAGGGATGAAGGGCTTTGTCTGTGATAAAAAGGCAGAGGTCGGTGAGTGCTTTTTTGATGGCAGTATCGGCTATTTTCTAAGAAAGGGCAGACACTTTTTCTCCCGTGAGGATTGGAACAAGATGATCGCATTCGCTAAAACAAAATTTTAACATAAAAACGGAGCATAGGGCTGAATAAACAGACTTATGCTCCGAAATTTTATGTTCTTTTATTGGTGTTTAAAGTAACTCAATCTTTACTTTTATGTGTCACTGAAAATTTGAATCGTTTTTTGCAATGTTTGCATTTGCCTTCTTTTTGTAGCTTTGCAATATTAAACATTTTTCTGCATTCGGGACATTCAATCTCTGCAACTCCCCAAAACTGATACACTCCGGCAAGAAGCAGCATATTTGCAAGTAAAAATAAACATATCCCGACAAGACTCAACAAACCGCAATGAAAAGAATAAATACCGACAGCCACTCCTGTAATACATAGTATTGTACCGAGTAGGAAATTTCTTTTAAAAATGAGTTCGCTTTTTATTTCTTTATCATTCGAATAAATATAGTACAATGTTTTTGTTTTCATATAAATTTATCCGTATTTAAAAATTGTAGAACATGACAAAGTATCAACAAAATTATCAGAAAATGTAATACTAATTTTGTCATCAGCAAACAATATTCCGATATCTGCAATAAAAGGTATTACTGCAGTGTTATGGTAATAGGTCATTGTGATACTTGTTGTATTTGTTTCACCTTTATACATCGGGGTGCTGGGAAATAAATAGAAAAGGCAGGTTCCACCCCTATCTGCGCCTAAGCCAGAATATACATCAGAGTAAAAAGCTAAATCACCAAGAGTTGCTTCTGCAGGAAGAGTTGATTCATTATACTCAATACACTCACCTGCATAAGTATATCTAAAATCTGTTTTTAAGAAATTGTCGGAATCGAAAGAAAAACAATCTGAGTCCCAAGAAACTCTTACGACGTCCTCTAGTTTTGAAAAAGGATGAGCATTATTCCATTGCCATGTTATACCAACCAAAACATTATTAAGCTTATTACCTGTATAGAAAGGTAAAAGAATAATGTCAACCTCAAAATTATCTTGATTTATTAATCCATAAGGTTGATTGTTTGTTTCATTGCTATCTATATTTGCAGACGAACTGAAAATTTCAGGAATAATGCCATTTTCTTTGATATTGTCATATATGTTCAAAATCTCTTCATATGACAATTGTGATAGGATTATCATAGGTAACTGATGTTCCACTAGATATTCATACATTTCTTCATAAGAAGTTTCTTGATTTGCATCTGCAACAATTACATTTGTTAAAAATAAAATTGACATTAGTATAACAAAATATTTCTTTATTGCAAAAACTCCTTTACTACGATTTATTAATGTGATTTTATGTATGTAACTTTTTATACGATTAATTTAGATGAAACATTGGAGTCACCTTCTTTTTTTACTTTGTAGTGAACAAAATAGCTATATAATGTATAAATTATTGTATTTTGAAATTTTAAAAATTACAATATGTTGCATATAATATTAATGAAAATTTAACAATTTATTTAATTTTGTTGAATAAAATCAAAAATTTTGATTTTTTAACAAATTTCAAATAAGTTTTTTGAGTAAAAGTCTGTATTAAGAAAAAACAAAGCTAAAAACATAAAAAACAGGGAGCACATTTTATTTTTTTCTCTTGCAATAAGATTGTTATTAACATATAATATACTCTGTATAATTGTAAGAGAAAGTTGTGTAAAAAAATGGCATACGAAAGCGAAAAAAAAGATTTCGGAAAAAGAGAAAAGTATGAGGGAAGCAGAGAAAGAAAGCCCTTCAGAGACAGAAGGGAAGACAGAGATGAGAATGACCGTCCCGATCCCAGAACAGACCTTGTTATAGGCAGAAATGCCGTAAAGGAGGCTCTGAAAGCAGGCAGACCTGCGGATTCACTTCTTGTTCAGAGAGGTGAACTGTCGGGAAGCATTCGTCCCATAATCGCAGAGTGTAAGGAAAAGGGTATTATCGTTAAGGAAGTTGACAGCAAAAAGCTCGACTTTATGTGCGGACACGCGCACCATCAGGGTGTTATTATGATTGCCGCCGCACACGAATACTCAACGGTTGAGGAAATTCTTAAAAAGGCAGAAGAAAAAAATGAGGCTCCCTTTATTGTTATCTGTGACGGTCTTGAGGATCCCCACAATCTCGGTGCCATTATAAGAACAGCCGATGCTGCAGGTGCACACGGTGTCATTATCCCCGAAAGAAGAAGTGTAAGTCTCTCGGGTATCGTCGGAAAAACCTCCGCAGGCGCTCTCGAATATGTGCCGGTAGCAAGAGTAAAGAATATAACAAATACCATAAAAGATCTTAAGGAAAAAGGAATATGGGTCTACTGTGCCGATATGGACGGCACCCCCTACAGAAAGGCAGACCTTTCGGGTGCAATTGCCCTTGTCGTAGGCGGAGAGGGCTCAGGTGTCAGCAGACTTGTAAAGGAAAATTGTGACGGTGTGTTATCAATACCTATGAAAGGTAATGTAAATTCGCTTAATGCATCCGTTGCTGCAGCCGTGCTTATTTTTGAAGCATCACTGACCCGATAAAGAGAAAGGGAGAGAAAGAGATTATATGAGCGAATACAATAAATTCCTTAAGCATTTCAATAAATTGCAGTCCGGAAATGAGGATGCCTCCCTTTCCGAAAGAGAGGATATAATTCCCGTAAGAAGCTCCGCTGATGCTGTTGTTGAAGGAAATGTGACTGTTAAGGAAGACGAGGCTGTTTCTGAAAAATCAGCAAAGTCTCAGGAGTCAGAGCCGGAAATTATAACGGATGAGAAGACAGCGGCTGAGCTCCCTGCTTCCGAGGAAAAGGAAACAGACAGCATTCCCGGATATCGTTTTATAAAGAAAAATGATGCCCAGTTCATTTCCGTAAAGGGAAATAAGGATAAGGATATTCCTACTGCGGCAAAAAAATATACCGACAGACTTCTGCCGGGGGTCCCTGAAACGAAGCCCGTTATTGAGGAGCCGGTGAAAACAAATACATATTCAGAGAATCATGCTCCCAAGGATTCCGACAGAAAAATAATTCCCTTGGGAGATGAGGAAAAGGATGCGGCAAGAAGGACAGCCTCCGTAAAGGCAACTCCCTCCGCAACCGCAGAGGCACAGACAAGAATAATTCCTTCTCTTGTAGAGACTGAAGCCGAGGAGGATCTTGAGCCCAAGGTTATTCTTGAAAAAATTCCCGAAAGCACTGTATCGGATGAAACAAAGCCCCTTCAGGCAAAGGGAAAGCTTTTAAGAGAGATCGCAAAAACCAGTGATGGCAGTCTTTCTGATGACGATCAGCTTACAATGGACGGCTTCAAAGAAGAAGACAATGAAAATATCCCTCATATTTCATCAGATGATGAGGCTCTCAGAGAAGAGCTTTTAAGGGTAAGAGAAAAGAGAATAAATAACTTCCGTTTCTGGACAAAATCCGCAGTTGAAACAGGAGAAAGTGCGGATAAGAGCTTTGCTCCCGGTCGTGAAGAGCTGCAGCTTCCCGGATTCCTTCTTAAAATCCGTGAAAAATTCAGTCATCTTGATACGGATTTTACTCCCGTAGGAGAGGAAGAATATCAGGATCCTTCAAGGAGAAAGGAAATCTTTTCCCGTCTTATTGAGGCGAGAAAGTATACTATAATAAAGGCATTTGTTGCAGGGATCATAGGAATTATACTGCTGATAATAAATATTGCAGCCAGCCTTTCTGCTGAAATGAATAATGGCTTTTTTACTCTTTTCGGCGGTTCAGCTGTGGCATATAACATTGTAAATCTTGTAAGCCTTCTTGTTTCAGGTATAATTGTGGCAGAGGAGCTGAAAAAGGGTCTGTACTCGATTCTTAAAGTAAGACCAAAAACAGACAGTACTCTTCTTATTATGTATCTCGGTGCACTTGCACAGAATATTGCTTCATTTTTTACCGTAACAAAAACGGAAAGCGAATATCATCTGCTTACAGGTGCAGTTATAATACTTGCTGCTTCAATGCTTGTTGCAAAGTCTTTCTATCTGGACAGCACAAGACATTGCTTCAAGGCAGTAGGAACAACAAGCGATAAATGTTATTTAAGAAAAATTTCCGATGAAGATCTTGTTTCTCAGCTTCTCCGAGATAAGAATACTACTGAAAAGAATGTTGTATATGCAGGAAAAACACGTTTTATTTCAAATTTCCTCAAAAGAAGTGCATCTGCTGCTTTTGCAGGTCAGGTATCCTCAAGAATCGTTGTTATTTCTGCCTTTGCCTCATTAGTTGCGGGAATAATCGGACTTCTTCTTACAAAGAGTGTGGTTCATGCCCTCGGCTGCTTTACCATCACCTCTGCATTTTCATTCCCTGTAAGCTGTCTTATTTTTACGGGCTTTGCACTTTCAGCCGAAAACAATGCCCTTTCGGTAAAATCCTCTTTTGTGGGCAGCTATAATGATGCATACAGCTTTTACTGTATTGACGATATAATCTTAAAGGGCGAGGACATTTTCTCTGCAGAAGTAGTTTCCTCCTCCTGCAGCAAGAGTGTTTCTCCCGGTCAGGCTGAGTTCTGTGCTGCCGTAATTTCAAATAAGGCCGGCGGAATACTCGGAAAGGCATTTTCCGTTTTTTCAGGCGGACTTGAAGACAGATATCCCGAGGTAGAAGGCTTAAGTGTTGAAGATAAGCTCGGAATTTCTGCATGGATAAGCGATTGCAGAGTTCTTCTCGGTACAAAGCAGCTGCTTATAAATCATAATGTTGAGCTGCCTGAGGGGTATACGGTTCCCTTTATGCTTGATGACAGCACCAAGCCCTTATTCCTTGCTATAGAAGGACATTTTGCTGCTGTTTTCTCTGTGAAATATTCTTGCCACAGCTCAGCTGCAAAGAGCCTTCGTTCACTTGCTGCAAACGGTGCTAACATTCTCGTAAGCATACTTGATCCCAATGTAACAGAGGAGTTTGGAGAGGAAATTCTCGGACTTCCCCGTGAATCCCTTCGCATTATGAAAAAGGATGCAAGTGAAGACTTTATAAAGAATAAAAATACGGTAACGGATTCCGAGGATACGGGAATTGTTTTCTCTGATTCATTTGAAGCATTTGCCCGTACAATGGAGGGTGCCGTAAAGCTTGAAAAATTCAGACGTGTTGCAAAGACGCTCTGTGAAGCTGTCAGCGTTGCAGGTATGCTTCTCGGTATACTTCTTACCTCAACAGGTGCACTTTCTCTTATGTGCGGCTGGCCTGTTGTATTCCTGCAGGTATGTATGGTGCTTCTGAGCTTCCTTGTGACTCCGCTTATGGCAGCCAGCGCAATCAAAAAGAAAATTGTGCTTCCCGAAAGAAGGGCAGACGCTGTCAGAGTGGGCTCATCCTTTGAGGATAACGATATCTACGATGTATACGGCAGAAATGAAGACGCCGCAGATGATGGTTATTCTGACGAAGAAACAGATGAAGATTCTGACGACGGCAGTATTTCTGCTGAGGATGACAGTGAAGTTATCAGAAAGAAGAAGACCGCCGGAAGAATCAGAAGAATTTTAGGCGCTGTAGAGAAAAAGACTGAAAAAGCATTTTCTGCAACATCCGAAGGCGAGCAGATGATGATGCAGGGTGCGCCTTACACAGAGCCTCCGAAGGTAATAGACTTCTCGAGAATTATGCCTTCAGAAGAGGAAAATGTTGAAGATAAGACTGTTTCTATAACAGATGATATACTTGATCTCTTTGCAGACGGAGAAGACAAAGCCGTTACCGCAAGAGCTCCGAGAAAAGCAGGCTTCTTTGAAAAACTCGGCTTGGGTGAAAAAACAGAGTTTTCGGAAGAAGCTTCCGTAAAGGAAAAGAGAAGCAGCAGCTTTTCTCTTTTCGCTGATGAAAAAAAATTAGCTCCTCCGCCAAGATATGATCTCAGCAAAAAGGATGATGCAGAGGATCCCCTCAAGGTAACCTTCCAGCCCCCTGAGGTAGACGGTGCATCAACTCTTTACAATGATGAGTTTTTCGCTTCATTTGATTCGGATGAAGACGACAAGGCATTTGCTGATATCAGAAGACAGCGAGAGGAAGCAGAGAACGGAGGTGCGGACGAGTTCGATTTCTGGACAATCAGAAAGTAAGGCTAAGGCTTTGCTTCAAGAGATATTAAGGTTTTTTCACTGATTTTGAAAAATAAGATATTTCTGTTACAATAAATTTAATATAAGACTCAATATAAAAGGAGTGCACATTAATGAATGTTAAAGCAAACGGCAAGCTTGATGTGAAGAAGACCATACTTACCGGTTTCGGCTTCCTTGCTACATCAATTGCATGGGCAATTTATGACCCCTATATTACAAAAATACTCAACAAGCTTCTTTCCGAAAGCGAAGCTGTCACAAGCTTAAGTAATTTCCTTGTTGAAAAGTTTTCATTCCTGGCAGATTTTGCTGCAGCTCAGGGTGAAAATGTTGCTTTAGCCGGCGGCGGCTTCACACTTGTTCCGCTGTTTATCGGTATTATTATGACATTTGATAACATTTTCGGTGTTATCTTCCAGCCCACATTCGGAAGACTTTCCGATGAATGTCACTCAAAATTCGGTAAGCGCCGTCCCTTTATCCTTTTCGGCGCACCCATTTCAGCATTATTCTTCTTCCTTATTCCCATTGTGTTCCTGGGTACCGGCTCTCTTCCTCTTACAATGATTTGTATTATTCTTTTTGTTTTCACGATGTCTTTATGGAGAGCTCCCGTTGTTGCGCTTATGCCCGACCTTACCCCTCCCTCACTTCGCAGTGAAGGTAATGCCGTAATTAATCTTATGGGCGGTGTCGGCTCTGCCGTAGGTATGGTTGCAGGTACAATTGCAATTGCCCTTTGCGGAATTTTCACGGGAATGAGTTCAACCGAAATCAAGGCAAACGAAACTGTATCCTTCCCCTATGTTTTTGCAATCGGTGCACTTATTATGATTGCAGGTATGCTTGTCCTCATGTTCTTTGTAAAGGAGCAGGATACAAGTATTGTTCTCAAGGGCGATGCAAATGCTTATAACGATGCAAAAGCAAGAAAAGCAGCCGAAAAAGAGGCAAAGAAGGCTGAAAAAGCAGCAAGAAAAGCCATAAAGCTTACAAAGGGCGAAAAGAAGAGCCTTCTGTTTATGCTCGGCTGTCTGTTCTTCCTTTTCTGCGGTTCAAACGCAATTACTACCTTCTTCTCACTTTTTGCTCAGGAAATTCTTCACAAGATTACCTCTGAAGCTACAATTCTTATGCTTATCTTCGCAGTAGTATCAGGCGTAGCCGCTATTCCTGCAGGAAAGATGGGTAAGAAGGTAGGCAGAAAGAAGACAATCATTGCAGGTCTTTCCGTTTTCCTTGCAGCATTCGTTGTATTCTTCGGAGTATTCATTGCAATGCTCGGAGGCAAGGGACTTTCCATCAATTCTTATGTTACCGTAAACAATGCATATATCACAGTAAATGATCAGATCAATGATTATAATGCAGAGCTTTCCGCAGAGGCAAAGGAGCAGGGAACTGCTCTTACTGAGGATGATATGGTTTCTGTTGAGGGCTATATTGAATACAGAAAGGCTCTTGAAGCAGGAAATGCGGACAAAAAGTCTGTTTATGCAAAGTTTGATAAGGCTCTCAAGGCTTCTTCCGATGAGTCGGTAAAAACAGCTATAGCTAACGGAGCAGATGAGGCATCCGTTCTTGATGTATACGACAGCATCGTAAGTGTTGCGGTTTCACAGCTGGGTGCAGATGAGAATATCGGCTTCGGTGAGGCTCTCGCGCTTCTCTATGACAGTGTTGCAAACGTTACCGCAATTCTCGGCATTCTCATTTACCCCGTTCTTATTCTCGGCGGTGCTGCAAATATGTTCATCACTGTTAACACACTTCCTCTTGTTCTTGAAATAGGCGGTGTTGAAAAGGTAGGTACATTTACGGGTTACTACTATACAGCAACATTCTCTGCACAGATTGCATCTCCCATTCTTTACGGTGCAATAAGAATGTTTGCAGGAACATATATGTCGCTGTTCTATTATAGCCCCATAATGTTTGCTCTTGCTGCTCTTCTCATTGCCTTTGTTAAGCACGGCGAAGCAATTCCCGATGAATTAATAAAAGAAGCAGAAGAAAACGACTGATAAAATTCAATTTTTGCTGAATATGCGGGTAGGGGCAGGCTGCCTCTCCCGCATTTAAGTATGGCTTGAAATTATCTGCAAACGACAACCCCAACAAGAAAAAGGCAAATATGCCGCCAAATTATATAATTTTCCGAAAAATCAAAAATACCTCTTGACATCGGAGCAAAAAGAAAGTATAATACCACTTGTTCCGAAAAGTGCGGATGTAGCTCATCTGGTAGAGCGCCACCTTGCCAAGGTGGAGGTAGCGAGTTCGAGCCTCGTCATCCGCTCCAAAAAAACCGAATGCTCAGGCATTCGGTTTTACTTTTTCACTCTTCATCATTCACTTAATGCTTTATTCTATCTCGGGCTTGTCCTATTGACAATAAAAGTAAATTATGATATAATGCACCGGTCAGATAAAGCATACATAATATGAAGGCATAGCTCAGTTGGTTAGAGTACTTGCTTGACATGCAAGGGGTCGGTGGTTCAAGTCCACTTGTCTTCACCAAAAAAAGCGACGGTTTATACGAACCGTCGCGTTCTATTTTAAACCGAGGATAAAATCTGCTGATACATTGTAATATTTGCAAAGGGCGATGATGTGGCGCACGGGTATTTCATTTTCCCCTTTTTCATAGCGGGAGTAAACCTGCTGTGTTGTTCCGAGATATTCTGCTATTTCCTTCTGAGTTTTATCATTATCTTCCCGTAAATCCCTGATAATTTCAACATAACTTTTCATAACTATCTCCTTGATATTTGATAGTTAAATCTTACAGTACACTATTTTTGGTGTATTGACTTTACGCCTAATGTGGTGTAATATTATGTT
>JAZRTO010000006.1:0-24516 GCA_045652065.1 Acutalibacteraceae bacterium | reverse complement strand
GACAGTAAATAAGTTTTCCCCGGGGATTCTACGCCGCCTGTTGGTAAGGAAGTTTTTCTTTAGCAAGTGAAAAAATTGCACAATAATGCGTTAAAAGCCGCCGATATGCGTCAGCATTATCGGTGGCTTTTGCCTTTTCTTGCACATTTTTTTCGCTTGTTAAAGTGCTTCGCAGTTTCGTAAGAACTGAAAATTTCTTGTATTGAAGCCAAAAATGCAGTTAGGCTGGCGCCTTACGAGGCTTTTGGCAAAAATACGGGGAATTTTGTTCGAGAAACAAATACTTCCTTATCAACAGTCGGCGTAAGGCTCGGGGTTAAATTATTTTTTGAACCAGCTTTCAATCATCTCAAAGAATGCTTTAATTGCACGTATTATCTTTTCGAATAAATTAAGTGATTCCTCGATATCGGGAACGCTTATATCCATTGAAAGTGCACCGATAAGCATGAAACCGTCAACAACAACAGTTATCTGATTGGGGGCTGTTTCGGGAACTTTGAATCCATTGACATAAAACTCAAAATCATCATCTATCCAAAGGTCCTGAGTTCTTATAATAAGTACATCACCCTTGCGGACTTCAAGCGTTGAGTTTGGTCCCTGAGGGAAGAAGTCACCGCCATTGACAGAAACCTCATACCAGCCGATTCCGTCAGTCTTTCCGAAGCAGATATGGAATATCTGAGGAATATTAACCGGAGCAATGACAATTACAGAAATTGTACGAATTTCGCCGTTTTCGAATTCAACAGTGATGTTAGTGCTACCGGGAAGAATACCGACAATCATGCCGTTTTCATCAACAAATGCAATGTTTTCGTTTTCTGATGTAAGAACAAATTTGATGTCGGCATTTTCGGGTGTGATTTTTATTCCGCTGCTTGTGGGAATTCCCGCAGTAAGAACCAATTTATCGGGTATCTCAACGACAACATCAGTTTTTTCAGGTTCAGTAGGTTCTTCCGGTTCTGTAGTAGGTTCTTCAGTTTCAGTGGTTGTCTCTTCAGCTTCTGTAGTAGTTTCCTCTGCTTCAGTAGTTGTCTCTTCAGCTTCAGTGGTAGTTTCCTCTGCTTCAGTGGTGGTTTCCTCTACATCAGTAGTTGTCTCTTCAGCTTCAGTGGTAGTTTCCTCAACTTCAGTAGTTGTCTCTTCAGCTTCAGTGGTTGTTTCCTCGACATCAGTAGTTGATTCTTCAGTTTCTGTAGTTGTTTCCTCAGCTTCAGTGGTTGTCTCTTCAGCTTCAGTAGTTGTTTCTTCAGCCTCTGTAGTAGTTTCCTCTGCTTCAGTAGTTGTCTCTTCAGCTTCTGTAGTGGTTTCTTCTACATCAGTGATGGTTTCCTCAGCTTCAGTTGTTGTTTCTTCTACTTCAGTAGTCGTCTCATCAGGTATATAAGGTTTCTTTACCGTAACAGTAATCAGATCATACTTTGAATTATCATCTTTAGATTTCACAATTATAGTTGCGGTGCCTTCACCTACAGCGGTAATATTACCGTTTTCATCAACGATTACTATACTTTCATCATCTGATTCAAATACTACATCCTTTACAGTTGCATTGTCAGGAGTTATTGTTGCTGTGATTTTATCTGTTTCTCCTATTTCAATTTCGATTTCAGATCTGTCAGCCTCAACCTTGTCCACATTAACATGAGGTTTTTTAACACTTACAGTAACTACATCAGTTTTTGATGAATCATCATTTAAGGTTACTGTGATTTTTGCAACACCTTCGCCGATGGCTGTTATTTTGCCGTTTTCATCAACAATAACAATTGATTCATCACTTGATTTGTAGCTGACGTCCTTATTTGTAGCATTTTCAGGAGTTATTATTGTAGTTAATGTTTCAGTGTCACCGATTTCAAGCTCAAGGTTATCTTCGGCAATAATAACATCATCAACCGGAATAGTGACTGTTACGGTGACATCTCTTGTAACTGAAGGATTATCTTCTGATGTGATTGTGATAGTAGTTGTACCTTCACCTACAGCGGTGATTTTTCCGTCAGAATCAACAATGACGATATTTTTGTTGTTTGATTCGTAAGTAAGTCCTTTGTTTGTTGTGTTATCAGGCTTAATTACTGCTGATATGTTTTCGGTTTCACCAATATTAAGCTTGTAATCAGTCTTTTCGATTATAATATCTTCAGCAGGAATTTTAACAGTTACAGTAACAGTTTCTGTAATTTCAGGATTATCTTTTGATGTTATTGTGATTGTTGAGGAGCCTTCACCGACTGCAACAATATTTCCCTCAGAATCAACCTTTACAACATCGGGATTTGATGATTCATATATTAATTCTTTGTTGGTTGCATCATTGTTTGTTTTGGCTTCGACATTTTTTGTGTCACCAAGATTAACAGTAAAGTCATCTGCAGCTGTTATTTCCGTTACAGGAATCTTTACTGTAATTACAACAGTTTCAGTAATTGCAGGGTTATCCTTAGATTTTACTGTAATTGTTGCAGTACCTTCGCCAACAGCAACAATATTACCAAGATTATCTACAGTAACTACATCTTCATTATCTGAAGAAAAATCTAATAGCTTATTTGTAGCATTATCGGGTTTAACCGATACATTGATCTTGTCGGTATCGCTCTTATTGAGAGTGATTATATTTCTGTCAGTTTCAATGTCTGTAACAGGGTTTTTAACGGTAATTGTTATTGTGTCAGATTTTGTGTGATCATCTTTTGAATAAACAGTGATAGTCGCTGTTCCTTCGCCGATAGCTGTAATTTTTCCTTTTTCGTCAACCTTAACTACATTTTCATTGTCAGATTCATAAATGATGTCTTTAATTGTTGCATCATCAGGTCTTACAGTAACATTGATTACAGGAGGTTCTTCGCCCATGTTGACAATAATATCACCGCCGTTGATTTCAACACTTTCAACAGGTATTTTGAAATAACCGTATAGCGTAACATCCTTCTCCGGCATTTCAAATACATTTTCATTAACAGTGACATCTGAGGTTGTCCAACCTACAAACACATATCTATCAACAAACGGAATTGAATTAACTGTTAAGATTTCACCGGCTGCAGCATCAAAAGAGGGAAGTTCAGGTGCTCCGTCGGGAACAGCATAACCGTCTGCGTATTTATATGTAACTTTATACAGCTTTTCCCAGGAACCAACGATATGTACGTCATTATTTATGACGAATGAGCCGCTTGTAATATCTGCATCAACAGTTGACCAGCCTGAAAATCTGTAGCCGTCAGCGTAGGGTAAATCTGCTACAGAAACTTTTGTACCTTCCTCAAAGACAGACTCGACGGGAACAGAAGCACCCTCAGGTATTACGCTTCCTATAAATTCATATGTTACCTTATATTCTTTCTTTTCAGGCTGTGGCTTTTCGCTTATGTGAGTTAAAAAGCCTTTATCTCCGGTATGAGCAACTTCCTTACCCGGAGTGACAAATTTGAATTCATTATCATATTGTTCTTTTCCGCCTGCAAGCACGTAACAACAGTTGAACATAGCATTGTCATTTGTTACATTTTCTACGGTCCATTCATCACCGATATATAATTTTTCAAGGGCTAAACATAAATAGAACATACGCTCCATATTAGTTACATTATGGGTGTCAAATGAGCTGATATCAACCTCTAAAAGACTTTTGCAGTTGTTGAACATATAGCTCATTGTTGTAACCTTACTTGTGTCCCATCCTGAAAGATTAACATATTCAAGTGCCGGAATAATAGGTGAGTTATTTGCGGTTGTCATATCAAACAACTGTGACAGGTCAGTCACAGAGCTTGTATCCC
Organism: Acutalibacteraceae bacterium; assembly: GCA_045652065.1. Lineage (GTDB taxonomy): Bacteria > Bacillota > Clostridia > Oscillospirales > Acutalibacteraceae > RUG806. Next base: position 20,716 of record JAZRTO010000006.1, on the reverse strand, counting down.
AAGAGCTGAAATCAGCGAATTTGAGCTCGTAGCATCTATAGCATAAGGCCTTGAATGAAGTTGCATTTGAAGTATTGAAATTCTCTGTACCATTAATATAGGCAAGGTTTTCAAAGTATGCAAAAATATAACCAGACTTAGGGTTAGCAGCTACACCGCCGTTACCTGCTATATAAACATCATATCTGTTTTCACCAGCGGAAGCCGTAGCATCTGCATTAAGATACATCCACGACATTACCTCTCCGCTTCCTTGATCAGCTGAAATATCCCAGCTCTCCAATGCACCGCTCATTGCAGCAGTATCAATTTTATCAAGGAACGTAACGGAATATACCTGTTTGTAATATCTATGGAAATCAGCACTGGAAGCAAAAGTAAATTCCATAATTACAGGCAAATCATCTGCAGCTGATGAAATAACCGCTACCGGTAGGGAAGTGATTATTATCAATAAGGACAAAAATATAGATAAAGACCTTTTGAATTTCGAGGTACACATAATTGTGACTCCTTTTTATATTTTTACTTTTTTATTATACCATAATTACTAAAATTTTCAATATAATAATCGATATTTTGTGATGAACGGCAGTTTTTGTACAAAACGAAATGAAAATATAAGAGATTTATGCAAAAATACGAAACATATTGTTAAAATAATGTTAAAATATATTTTAGAGTATACAATAAATCAAAAAAAAGAGATAATCCTTTACAGGATTATCTCTTAAAATATGGCGGAGAGTAAGGGATTCGAACCCTTGATACGCTTATGACGTATACACGATTTCCAATCGTGCTCCTTCGACCAACTCGGACAACTCTCCAAAGGACGAATGCTATTATAACCGAACAAAATAAAAAAATCAAGTACTTTTTTAATTATTTTTTTTGATCGTCATTCTTTTATTTCAGTGACCTTTTCTGCAAGAATTTTAAGCTCGTCAAATGTTTTAACTACACTGAATTCACTTCTGAGCTTTGCTGAGCCTCTGAGTCCTTTTGTATACCATAAAGCGTGCTTGCGGATTTCACACATTCCGTTGAACACCCCTCTTTGTTTACATATAGCATCAGCATGACGGAGCATTATTTCCATTCGTTCCTCGGGGCTTGGGTCCGGACTATATGATCCTGTTGCCATATATTCATTAATCTGTGAAAACAGCCAAGGTCTGCCGAGAGCACCCCGCCCGCTCATAACAAGATCAACGCCCGTAACATCATACATCCTCTTTGCATCTTCAGGTGTGAATATATCACCGTTTCCGATAACGGGTACGGATACGGCATCCTTAACAGCCTTAATTGAAGTAATATCAACAGGAGGTGTATACATCTGCTCCTTAGTTCTGCCGTGGATAGTTATAAATGAAGCACCGCTGTCTTCAATTATTTTTGCAAACTCAACACAATTTTTAGAATTATCGTCCCAGCCGGTTCTGAACTTGACTGATACAGGAATGTCAACTGCCTCGACAACTGCCTTTGTAATTTTACCTGCCAGAGTGGGATCCTTCATAAGAAAGCTACCTGATTTATTCTTAATAATCTTGGGAGCAGGACAACCCATATTAATATCAATTATGTCGGGAGAGAAGGAGAGTGCATATTTTGCCGCTTCTGCCATTATATCCGGCTCGTGCCCGAAAATCTGAACAGCACAGGGGTGTTCTGTTTCATCAAGCTTCATAAGCTCCCGGGACTTTTGGTCGTTCATACTGACACCCTTGGCGCTAACCATTTCACCTACAGTGTAAGCTGCGCCGAATTCCTTGCAAATGACACGGAACGGTAAATCGGCTACGCCTGCCATGGGTGCAAGAGCTGCAAAGCCGTCTATTTTTACATCTTTAATAATCATCATATCACCTGAATGCATAATACCACAAAAAAATATAAAAATAAAGTAGCCTTTTCATTTTTTTTGTGTTATAGTATCATAGAACAAATATGTAAGGAAGATAATGTATGAAATATCTCATTATTGACGGAAACAGTATAATCAACCGTGCTTTTTACGGAATTAAACTGCTTAATGCCAAGGACGGTCATTTTACTAATGCTATTTTTGGATTTTTTAATATTCTTTTAGGACTTGATGAAAAATATCAGCCTGATGCAAAAATCGTGGCTTTTGATGTGCATAAGCCTACATTCCGCCATGAAATGTATGCCGAATACAAGGCAGACAGAAAGAGCCCTCCTCCGGAGCTTCTGGAGCAATTTGAGCCACTTAAAACTCTTCTTCTTGCATATGGCTGTAAAATTGTTGAATGTCCCGGCTTTGAAGCAGACGATATTCTCGGTACCTTATCTGTTTCAATAGATAAGGATGACCATTGTTATATTGCCACAGGCGACCGTGACTCCTTGCAGCTTATAAATGATAATGTTTCTGTGCTTCTAACAACAACCAAAATGGGAAAAACTCAGACAGTTGAATATGATAAGTCATTGTTATTTGATGAATACGGTGTTGAACCCTCGGGAATGATTGAATTGAAGGCACTTCAGGGCGATTCTTCCGATAATATCCCCGGAGTTGCAGGCATAGGTCCGAAGACAGCAGGGGAGCTTATAAAAAAGTATAAAACAATTGATAACATCTATACGGATATTGATTCTATTGATGCAACCGCCGGTGTCAAAGCTAAGCTGACGGCAGGCAAAGACAGTGCATTTTTCTCAAGAAAACTCGGTACAATCAGTCTTGAAGCTCCGATAAACACCTCAATGAAAGATTATCTGTCGGATTCACGCGATAATTCTGTTCTGCTTAAGGAGCTGGCGCGTCATGAGATGTTTAAGATTATCTCTCGACTCGGTCTTTCAGAGGAAAAGTCTAAAGCTTTATCTGATACAACAAACAGCGCTTCTTTAGTTGCAAAATATTCTCTTCTTGATTGTTCTTCAGTATCCGAAAAATTAAAGGCTTCGCAAAGGTTGTATATACTTCCTTTGTTTATTGGGAATTTCATGTCTGCAGTGTCATTTGTTACTGAAAATGAAATTATTTCAGTTGAGAATAAAACTCTTGATTTTGCACCTTTCTTTAAGGATGTTCTTGAGTCTGACTGCGAGAAGTATACAGTTGATTGCAAGCAGTTATATTATTATTGCTATGACAATGAAATTGAGCCTCAAAACATTATATTTGATATTACACTTGCTTCCTATCTTCTTGACGTTAACTCCTCGGACTATTCTTTACCCTCACTTGCTTTGTCTTATAATGTCAAATCTTTGTCCCCTGAGTTTTCAGATGACTCTGCAAGAGCATTTTTTGATGATAATTCTGATTACTGTGAAAATTTGTTCCTTGTTAAGGTGCTTGCAGACAGGCTTAATTCTGTAATTACTGAAAGAGATCAAACAGACTTATTAAAACATATTGAAATACCGCTTTCTCGTGTTCTTGTATCAATGGAACGTGAGGGTATGCAGGTAGATACAGTCGGAATTAAAAGCTTCTCTCAGAAGCTGTCAAAAGACATTGAAATTCTTGAAAAAGAAATATTTACTCTTGCGGATGAAGAATTTAATATCAATTCGCCCAAACAGTTAGGTGTTATACTCTTTGAAAAATTAGGTCTTCCTGCAAAAAAGAAGACAAAAACCGGTTATTCAACAAATGCTGATGTGCTTGAATCTTTGGCAGAGGATTATCCTATCGTGTTAAAAATTCTTGAATACCGAGCTCTTGCAAAATTACGCTCGACATATTGTGAAGGCTTATTGAAGGCGGTAGATGATGACAACAGAGTAAGATGCACCTTCAATCAGACAGAGACTCGTACGGGAAGACTGTCTTCTACTGAGCCGAATTTACAGAACATTCCCGTGAGAACCGCTCTCGGCAGAGAGATGAGAAAATTTTTCATCGCCCGTGACGGATATGTTATTATTGACGCCGACTATTCACAGATTGAGCTTCGTGTTCTTGCTGCGCTTTCGGGTGACAAGAATATGATAGATGCATTTAATAGCGAGGTTGACATTCACACTGTAACAGCATCTAAGGTTTTCGGTGTTTTACCTGAAGATGTGACTCCTGAGCTCAGAAGTAAAGCTAAGGCTGTTAACTTCGGTATTGTTTACGGAATCGGTGCATTTTCACTTGCAAAAGACATAAAAACAACACGTGCAGAAGCAGATTCCTTTATTAAATCGTATCTTGCTTTATATTCCACTGTTGACAAATATATGAATAAATGTATCAGTGATGCTAAGGCTATGGGTTATTCAGAAACATATTTCAAGAGAAGAAGATATCTTCCGGAGCTTTCTTCATCCAACGGAATGCTTCGTTCCTTCGGTGAAAGAGTAGCGAGAAATATGCCAATTCAAGGTACAGCTGCTGATATCATAAAAATAGCAATGATTAATGTCTACAACAGACTGAAGACTGAATGTCCTGAAGCGCGACTTATTATGCAGGTACATGATGAACTTATGGCAGAAGCACCGGAAATGTATGCGGACAAGGTATCGACGATTATAAAAGAAGAAATGGAAAATACGGTGAAGCTTGCTGTTAAATTCACAGCGGATACCGCAATCGGTAAATCTTGGTATGATGCAAAAGATTAAAACAATAATCAGACACGCTGTATCGTCAGATTCGCAAAATATTGCAAATATTGAAAAAGAATGTTTTTCTTCTCCCTGGTCCGTCAATCAGATTGATGATGAGATTAATAAGGATAATTCGCTGTTTTTTGTTGCAATGTATAATGATGATCTTTGCGGTTATGTCAGCGGTCAGCTTATTCTTGATGAATTCTATATAAATAATGTGGCTGTGACTGAAAAATACAGAAGAAACGGTATTGCTTCCGATCTTATTGTATTTATGATTAATGAGCTTAAATGCCAAGATTGCGCTCTTGCAACACTTGAAGTCAGAGAATCAAACAGCGCTGCCCGTGCTGTGTATGAAAGCTTCGGATTCATCAATCTCGGCATCAGGAAAAACTTCTATTCTCATCCCACAGAAAATGCTTGTATATACACGCTATATTTTGATAATGAAAGTGAGTGCATAAATTGAAAATTCTTGCTATTGAATCATCCTGCGATGACACTGCTGCTGCCGTTGTTGAGGACGGCAGGGAAGTGCTTTCATCTGTAATAGCATCTCAGGTGCCCGAGCATATTTTATATGGCGGTGTTGTTCCGGAAATTGCCTCAAGAAGACATTGTGAGTCAATTTCGGGAGTATGCCGCAATGCTTTATCGGAAGCTGAGCTGACAATTGATGACATTGATGCTGTTGCCTGTACCTATGCCCCAGGGCTCATAGGTGCTTTGCTGGTAGGTGTGAATTTTGCGAAAGGTCTTTCTTACAGCACCGGCAAGCCGCTTATTCCTGTTCACCACTTAAGAAGCCATATAGCGTCAAATTACATAACAGACAATGAGTTGAAGCCTCCGTTTCTTGCACTTGTCGTATCCGGCGGACACACTCATCTCATTAATGTAAAATCTTATACTGATTATGAAATTGTTGGCAGAACACGTGATGATGCAGCAGGAGAGGCAATGGATAAGGCAGCAAGAACAATGGGCTTGCCGTATCCCGGCGGACTTAATATGTACAAGGTTGCAGCTGACGGTGTCCCTTATGCATATAAGTTCCCATCCCCGAAGGTTCAGGATTCTGAGCTTGATTTCAGTTTTTCAGGACTTAAAACAGCTGTTATAAATCTTGTACATAATCTCACACAAAAAGGTGAAGAGATTGATGTTAAAAACATTGGAGCATCTTACATAGCCTGTGTTGTGAATATTCTTTGTGACAGAACTCAGAAGGCTATAGATATTATTCATCCTGATAAAATAGTACTTGCAGGCGGTGTGTCTGCAAATTCCGTGCTCAGGCGTGAAATGAAAAAGCTGGCTGAAAAAAATGGCATTACACTTTTTGTTCCGGAGCTTAAATATTGTGGTGATAATGCTGCTATGGTTGGATCTCAGGCTTATTACGAATATCTTGACGGAAAAATCGCTTCTTTAAAACTTAATGCAACTGCAGCATTAGATGTTGACAAAAATATGACAATATAATATAATAATCGTGATTTGAAATTTTTTCTATTTAAGGAGAGAACCAAATGTCACTTACAACTAACAAGTCAATTCTTTCTTGGATTGAAGAAAAGGTTGAGCTCGTTAAGCCTGACAAAATTGTCTGGATTGACGGTTCAAAAGAACAGATTGATGCTTTAAGAGCAGAAGCTTGTTCAACTGGCGAAATTGAGAAGCTTAATGATGAACTTCTCCCTGAATGCTATCTTCACAGAACACACCCCACTGATGTTGCTCGTGTTGAAGACAGAACTCTTATCTGCACACCCACAAAGGAAGAAGCAGGCCCCACAAATCATTGGATGGAGCCCGGTGAATGCTATGAAATGCTTTATAACATCGCTCGTGATTCTTACAAGGGCAGAACAATGTATGTTATTCCTTACTCCATGGGTCCTGTAGGCTCCAAATTCACCAAAGCAGGTATCGAGCTTACCGACTCTATCTATGTTGTTCTCAATATGGCTATTATGACAAGAGTAGGCAAGTCTGTTCTTGATGTTCTCGGCGATTCCAATGACTGGGTTCGCGGTCTGCACTGCAAGTGTGAAATTGATCCCGAAAAGCGTTGGATCTGTCAGTTCCCCCAGGACAACACAATCATCTCTGTTAACTCCGGTTACGGCGGAAATGTTCTTCTCGGAAAGAAGTGCTTTGCGCTTCGTATTGCTTCCTATCAGGGTTGGAAGGAAGGCTGGCAGGCTGAGCATATGCTTATCCTTGGCGTTGAAATTCCCCAGGGCGAGACAAAGTATATCTGTGCTGCGTTCCCCTCTGCTTGCGGCAAAACCAACCTTGCTATGCTTATTCCTCCCGAAGGATATAAGAAGGCTGGCTACAAGGTATGGTGTGTAGGCGACGATATTTCTTGGATCCGTAAGGGCGAAGACGGCAGACTTTATGCTATTAATCCCGAAAACGGTTTCTTCGGTGTTGCTCCCGGAACAAACATGAAGTCCAACCCCAATGCTCTTCTTTCAACAAAGAAGGGAACAATCTTTACTAACGTTGCTCATAATCTTGATGACAATACAGTATGGTGGGAAGGTCTTGATAAGAATCCTCCCGAAAATGCAAAGGATTGGAACGGCAATCCCTGGAATGGTAAGACAAGCGAAATCAAGGGCGCTCATCCTAACTCAAGATTTACTGCTCCCGCTGTAAACTGTCCTTGTCTCAGCTCCGAATTTGAGAATCCTCAGGGTGTTCCGATTTCTGCTTTCGTATTCGGCGGCAGACGTGCTAAGCTTGCTCCTCTTGTTTATCAGTCAAAGAACTGGAATAACGGTGTATTCGTAGGCTCAATTATGGCTTCTGAAACAACAGCTGCTGCTGCAGGTGCTGTTGGTGTTGTTCGTCGTGATCCTATGGCTATGCTTCCTTTCTGCGGCTACAACATGGGTGACTACTGGCAGCACTGGATTGAGGTCGGTAAGACTCTTGATCCTGAAAAGGCTCCCAAGATCTTTAATGTTAACTGGTTCAGAAAGGATGACGAAGGCAACTTCTTATGGCCCGGCTTCGGTGACAACCTCAGAGTTCTTAACTGGATTCTTGATCGTTGTGACGGTAAGGTTGATGCAAGAGAAACTGCAATCGGTTATGTTCCCTTTGCTGATGATATTGATCTTGCAGGTATTGAAGATGAGGTTTCAAAGGAAACTCTTGAGTCTATTCTTGTAGTTGATAACGCTCTCTGGAAGGATGAAATTCCCGGTATCGAGGAATTCTACGGCAAGTTCGGTGATAAGCTTCCCGAAACACTTAAGGCAGAGCTTGAAAGCCTCAGAGCAAGCCTTAACTGATTATAAATTAGTATTTAACCCGGTGATTTTGCATCATCGGGTTATGTTTTTTATAGGATATTGAATAACAAAACCCCGTTCCTTGTCGGAACGGGGAATATTGTTGTTCAGCTTTTCGTAACAAGCTTAATAAAGACTTGCTGCATTTTCGCATGCTTCTTTTGCTGCGAAATCGAGGAATGTCATAGGAACTGCTGTTCCTTCTGTTTCCTTTGAAATGTTCTCTTCGTAATCAGCATATGCATTTGCACCGAGAGTTTCTCTTGCAGAAGCCTTCCATGCAGGCTCCTCGTGCTGCTTTACAAAGTACATAATGTGCCAACCGTAGTTGGTCATAATGATATCAACATCTCCGGCTTTTCTGTCCTTTGAATAAATCCAGTTTTCAAAGGGAGCAACCATTTTGCCCTTTTCAATGGATTCATAGAGACCGCCACCAAGAGTTTCTTCACCGACAGAGCCTGTATCGTTACTGTATTCTTCAGCAAGAGCTGCAAAAGCATCCTCTGTCTTGTCGCCGCTCATATATTTGTCGTAAATTTCCTTGGTCTTATCATAAGCTGCATTTACAAGCTCAATTGAGTAGCCGGTACCCTCGTTAGATATCTTGTTACCGTCACTTGTTTTCTTTGAAGTAACCTTTACATCATCTTTTTTCTCAGTGTCGATTTTATTGCCTTCAGTATCCTTCAGAGTCTTTGCCATTTCATCAAATGAAACAAGAATATGTCTTGCATCAACAAGGGGCTGTTCTTCTCTGTAAGCGGGTTTAATGATATAGATTACATAAACATAATCATCTGTTGTATATACAGTCTTTTCACCATTGACTCTATCATTTGAATAGAGCCATTCTGCGAGATCTTTGCCGATCTGACTTTCAACGATAGACTTCTTGATATTCTTTGCAAGTGTAGCGGTATCATCAGCAAAGGTAGCCTTATCTTCTTCTGAACAGTATTCACGTGCAAGCTCAATAAATGAATCCTCGTCAGTAATCTTGTCAAGCATTTCCTGTGCGAGTAACTCAGTCTTTGTGGGTTCTTTCTTTTCTTCCTTATTTTCAGCAACAGTTGTTTCTTCATCTGCATCGTCTTCGGAAGTCTCTGCTGCAGTAGTTTCTTCATCTGCATTGTCTTCAGTAGTTTCTTCTGCAGTTGTAGCTTCCGCAGCTTCGCTTGCATTTTCTGTTGCAGTTGTTTCCTCTGTAGCAGCTGTTGTTGTGGTTTCCTCTTTCTGCTTTTCATCTTCAGGTAATTCAAAACCGAAAAGACGAATATCTACAGCCTGGAAGTCTGCAGGATTTTTCTTATATTCCTCTTCAAGCTCCTTGTCAGAGAAGTCGCTGCTGAGATCCTTCTCCACCTCTTCTATATACTGTGCAACAAGGAACTGCTCAGTAAGAAGATCCTTGAACATTTTTTCATTAAGACCCTTACCGTAAATAACACTGATGTATCTTGAGGTTGAAAGTGTCTGTGTAGCTGCATTAGTAGCGAGAGAACTAATAAGAGTATCAATTTCTGACTTATGCTCAGCTGTAAGCTCAATTCCTTCCTCTTTACACTTATTGAGATAGTAATTGGTTGTTTCAAGTGTTTCAATTACACTCTTTCTGAAGAGCTCATCATATGTAATTGTTGTTCCGTCCTCATCTGTTGTTGACTGAAGAGCAGGATCCTTTGTGTAATCAAAGGTCATATAGCCATAGCTGCTCTGGAGAGTGCTTGACTGCTCTGCATAGTTCTGGAACACAGAAGAGTAGTAGTAGCTGTATTCAGCAACAGAGTAAGTTCTGTCACCAACCTTAACAGCAGGGAGAAGCTTCTGAGGTACACCAAACTGGTAAAGAGCAAAAGCTGTGATACAAAGAACAAGAACTATTGTAACGGCTCTTATAACCCATGTGACAACCTTTACGGAATCAACATTCTTTTTTCCGTTTTTCTTGGCATTAGCAGCCAATCGCTTTTTTCTTTCAGCACGGTAATCATTCTGCTGATTTTCAACATTTGACATAGTAAATACACCTTTCATAGTAAAAAATATAGAGGGTGAAAACCACACTATGACATTATATAATAAATATAATAAAAGTACAATACCTAATTTAAATTAAAATGGATTTTTCTGACGATTGATAATCTTTTTGGTTGAGCGAATATAAATAATGTGTTAATTTACAGGCACTATGGACTGCTCAAATAGCATTAATTAAAGTTTGAAGGTATGATTATGTACCTATAAAAAGATTATTGACTATATAAGGATAAATAAATTTACGGCCCTCCAAAGGAGAGCCGAATGTTTTACTGCTTTGTAACTATACCTTTTTTTATATTGAAAGAGAATTCCTTCTGTTTGCCGTCGAGCTCACTGATAATTGTGATATTTTCTGCATCTGTATACTCAGCGCTGATAATTTTTTCATCAGTCTTTCTGAAGAATTTCTGCAGATATTCCATCTGCTGTGCATCATAATCACCTGCATTATCAGAAACAAAGAGAACGTTACCGAAAAGATTATTTATCTTTGCAAGAAGAAGCTTCTGCTCTAAAGTAAACTTAAGGTTATTGTTTCTGAGGAAGAATACATCGGGGTCATTCATAAAGACTCTTCCGTTAAGGTGTCTTCTGAAAATTGTGTTGTTTATAGCATTCTGAGCACCGAGAATTTCATTGGAAACCTCAAGGAAGTTATAATATCTGCCCTTGTATGTAAGGTCTACGTCACAGCTGATACGACATGCATCAACAAGACCAAAACATGCACTCATGGGAACACCACAACCGAGAAGAAGCTTATCTCCTACAAGCTCACGAAGAAATTCCATTGCATCACGCATAATTTCACCACGGCACTTACCGTTACGGGGATACATGCACTGGCTGTAAAGGAAGTCAAGCTTAACCATATCGTAATGCCATACATTGAGAACTGTATCAAATACCTCTTTAAGATATTTTCTTGCACCTTCATTGTAAATATCAAGGACATATGCACCGCCCCAGGCAAGAACACCCTGGAGAGGCTTACCGTTTTCATCCTTAATGAGCCAATCGGGATGCTCTTTTGCTGTTCTTGATACCTTCTGACAGCTGAAGGGAGCAAGCCATATACCTGCTTTATAACCCTTTTCGTGAATCCTATCAGCAATATAGCCCATACCGTTGGGGAATCTTGAGGGATTAGGATCAAGCCAGTCGCCGACAAAGGTTTCATAGCCGTCGTCAATCTGGAAAATAGAAACATCCTCGGTTACGGGATCAAGACCGTTAAGATCACGAAGAATGATTTCTTCATTTATGTCCTGGAAATAGTTATACCAGGAGGTATATCCACTCATCATTCCGTTTCTTGTTTCAGGCATATTGAAAAGACCGAAGTATTTATCAAATACCTCATCATATCCGCCTTCAAAATAAACAACATCAAGTACCTTATATGATTCAGTTACAAATTTACCCTCAACATCCTTATGGAATATAAACTTGTTGTCGTTCATTTTTACTTTGAAGAGGGTATAGCCTGTTTCCTCACAAAGTGAGCCCCAGAGCTTCATATCGGCACCGTTTCTGATGTATGTATAGCCGTGAGAATGAAATTCACCGGGCTTTTCAGAATAGCTGACCATTCTTTCGTCACTGGTCATAGATGCCAGGTGCTTAACCTTTTTATGAATTTTAGCAAGCTTGATTGTACCCTTCTGAATATCATCCTTGGCTCTTTCCTTTGTTATTGTCCAGGACTGATAACCTGCACAGAAGAATTTATCTCCAGCATTGAATGTATAAGGCATTTCAACATCAAAATCAACAAGCTCAAATGTCTTCTTGGGATTAAGAATTACAGTAAATCTCTCAGCAGTATCTATAATATCAAGTGAATAGAAGCTGTTTTCTGTTTCATTAGATGTTACAATCTGGCTACCGCATTTGTAGGTTATGGTAAATTTTTTCATATTATTTCTCCGTTCTATATTACTTAAATAAATGTTTAATTAACGCTTCAGCATTTTCAAAATCGGGAACAACAGCGTGCGCACCGGCGGAGAGCAATCTTGCTCTTTTTTGCTGATTTACACCTTTTTGTGTCTGCTCATCGGTTGCAACTGCAACAGCATAACCGCCCACATTTTTTACAAGCTCAATTTCGACAAAGCCGTCGCCGAAGGAAAGAAGATTTTCACCCTTTACATTTTTATCGCTTAGCACTCGGTTAATAACAAGCTCCTTGGAGCATTGACTTGCATGCTCATCGAGAGCGCCGAAAATGTTTTCGCCAAAGTATTTGTCGAGACCTAAAAGCTTAGCTTCCTCTATTACCTGAGGCTGATCTGTACCGCTTGCACAGAAGATTTCAATGCCTTTATCAGTAAGTGACGAAAGAAAAGCCTCCGAGCCCTTTACAAGTAGCTCGTCAGGAGAAATAGTGCCGTTTGCGAGACCTTCACGCTTACTTTCAATTTTGAGAAAAAGACGGCGCAGATACTCATTTTTATAATCCATAGCTTCCTTTGCGACTCCGCCTCTTTTTTCAATTTCCTCCTTCAGCTGCATACACTGAAAGATTGTCTGCTTGCCTGTAAGCGCATCAACAAAATCAGTGACAAGACATTTTACTTCTTCATCAGTTTCAACCCTGTCGGGAAGCGATGCAAAAAACTCCTCACAAAAATAAGGGATCATAATTTCCTGCCAGCCCTCTCTGATGAGGCTCAATGTGCCGTCAAAATCAAACATTGCGATTTTGAATTCTCTGCCGTCCTGAACAGGTTCGATAACCTCGAGGGACCAATTTGGATAGAGATTGCTGTTGTCCATAAATTTCCTCCGATTTTCGTTTGCATATATTATAATCATAATTTTGACATTAAGCAAGTGATTTTTTCTGTTTTCTTATCAAATGCATAGCATAGAAACAAAAACAGAAAAAGGAATCACATTTCTGCGATTCCTATTAGTTATTTCACCGAATATTCTTCGATATTATTTTCCTTGTTATATTTTATAATCATTGCATTAACATCATTTTTACCTTTGTGTCTGTAGGGAATAAAGCAAAGAATCCAATACATTACAAATGCACCGATAAAGTTAAGAACGATATCACCCATCGTATCCATAAGAGCGAATCGCATAGGATCTTCAACAGGGAAGAGGTTAAAGATTTTCGCAGGATCGCCGCCGACAACAGCAAGTGCATTCTCATAACTCCAATGCTGTGCATCTCCGCCGAAAAACTGATCAAAGATAAATTCAAACAGCTCCCATGCACTTGAAAGAATAAAACCGAAGCCAAGCGCTGTGAGATTAGCTATCTGATGAGGACAGGTCTTCTTGAATCTGAGCTGAGTAGCAGCAATATATTCATAGCCGATATATACAGCTTCAGCGGTACCGAGAGCATGAAGCACCTTATCGTAGCCGGGAAGGGTATAGTAGAAGTTAAGATATGCACCACCGAATGAACCGAGGAAGAAACCAAGTGCCGTTATATGCTGGAATTTATGCGAGAACAGTCTCAGGCGGTTGTTTTTAGGAAGCATCTGAAAAACCTCATATCCAAACATACCGCATAAATTTGCAAACATCTGCAACGGCTGATTGCTTCCGAGATATTCATCTCCGAAAACAAGTGATTCAACAATACCGTAAATCATAAGAAGTCGCAGAATCCACCAATATGCAAGCTCAATTTTTGAAACATCTTTATAAACTCGTCTGAAATAATCTGTTATAATATCCTTCATATTTATCACCTTGAGGAATAATATCACTAAAACAACTGTTTATAATTCTAAATTGGAATTAATAATAGTTTTAAATAAATCTTAAAAATACAATAATTGTTACCTGCATAAGGTTGATTTACCGCAAGAAAAGTGATATAATTTCAAAAAAATGTTAGGAGAATTCTGATGGATTTTAATGCAAAATTAAGATTTATAGTCACAAGTGACATTCATTATAAAGTTGATACCGATGTAGAAAAGGACAGATTTGAAAAAGGTATGACAAAAGCATATGAATATGCCAAAAGTTCATCCTATAAAAAAATTGACGCCTTTTTCGCAGTAGGGGATTTTGCCAACAGCGGAAGAGAAGAAGAAATGCTGAAGTTCAAAGCTTCTCTTGATAAGGTTATTGCTCCCGAAACAAAAAAGATAATGATGCTTGCAAGTCACGAATTTCATAATGAAAGCGGACAGGCAGGCGCTGAGAAAAGATTAAAAGCAATCTTTGGACTTGATCCTGACAATCATTTTGAAATTGCAGGTTGTAATTTCATCTGCATTTCAACTGAGGACGGATGCAGAATTAAAGAGAAAAAACAGGAATGGCTTAAGGAAAGACTTGCTTTATCTGTTAAGAACGGAAGAAAAGCTCCTATTTTTGTTTTCCAGCACCCTCACCTTACCGATACAGTTTACGGCAGCATCAATTGGGGTGAGGATGACATCATTGCTATTCTTGCTGATTATCCCCAGGTAATAGATTTTTCCGGTCATTCTCACGCTCCAATTAATGATCCAAGAAGTATACATCAGAAGTATCTGACATCATTGAACACAGGATCTCTTTCATATTTTGAGCTTGACGAATTTGACCTTATGTATGGCACGGTTCCTCCCGATGCTAAGCAGTGTGCTCAGTTCTACATAGTTGAGGTTAATGAAGCAAATGCAGTCAGAATTCTTTCCTATGATATACTTACGGAGAGATTTTTTGACAATGAGTATTTTATTGAAACTCCCTGGGATACCGACAGCTTTATTTACACGCCCGAACGTGCATTATCTGAGCCTGCTCCTTATTTCTCAGATGATATGAAATGCGAAGCAACTCTTAATGAGGGCAAGCTTGATGTTGAATTTAGTCAGGCAAAAACAGACGGCTACAGAGTAAATGCTTATACTCTTGCTGTTAAAAATACTGAGAAAGAAACCATACTTCAGAAGAGAATCTGTTCATCATACTATCTGAACGATATGCCCGAAACAGTTTCGACATCAATAGATTTCCCATTTAAGAGCGGAGAATACACTCTGGAAATCACAGCACACGGCTTCTGGTTAGCAAAATCAGATAAGCAGTCATACAAGTTTTCGGTCTGAGGTGTATAATGACAGAAAAATTATATTACACCGACAGTTATCTTTCTGAATTTGAAGCAAGGATTGTTTCGGTTGAAAATATCGGTAAATCTACTGCCGTAGTTCTTGATAAAACGGCATTTTTCCCCGAAGGCGGCGGTCAGCCTGCAGATACGGGCTATATAGAGCATTGCTTTGTCTGTGATGTTCAGGAAAAGGACGGAGAAATTTATCACATAATCTCAAATGATAATGTTCCGCAAATCGGTGCGGTTGTCAGCTGCAGAACAGATGCAGAGAAGAGATTTGCAAGAATGCAGTCACACAGCGGTGAGCATATAATTTCCGGAATAGCTCATAGTCTTTTCGGTGCTGAAAATGTCGGTTTTCATATGGATGATACTTTAATGACGGTCGACTTTAACCTGCCTTTAACAAAGGAACAGTTAAAAATCATAGAAGAAAAAGCAAATGAATGCATTTACAAAAATCTGTCCATAAAAACTTATACTGTTTCAGCTGAAGAAGCTGCACGGTATAACTATCGCAGCAAACTGGAATTCACCGGTGATGTAAGATTGGTTGAAATTGAAGATACTGACTTATGTGCTTGCTGTGCACCTCATGTCAACAGCACAGGTGAAATCGGTATCATAAAAATTCTGACATCCGCAAGTCACAGAGGGGGAGTCAGAATTACTCTCATTTGCGGAAAGACTGCTTTTGATGATTATATAATGAAGCATAATGCAACCATGGAAATTTCTGCTTTACTTTGTGCAAAGCACAATGAAACGGCAGCAGCTGTAAAAAAGCTTATTGAAGCCAATACATCACAAAAATATGATTTTTCTTTACAGCAGAAAAATCTTCTCAGTATTATTGCTGATAAAATCAACCCTTCCGAAACAATTGTTGAATTTTACAATAATTTATCAATGAATGATTTGAGAGAGCTTGTAAATTTCACCAAGTGTAAATGCGGTAAAGTTTGTATTGCTCTTTCGGGAGATTATGAAAAAGGCTATTCATACTGCATTTTCTCTGAGCTACCAGAGCTTAATACAATAGTGAGAGATTTTAACAATGTTTGTAAGGGCAGCGGCGGCGGAAAAGGAAGTATGCTTCAGGGCAGAGTTAAGGGATCAAAAGAAGAAATCAACCAATATTTTAAAGAATTGAAGGTGTAAGATATGAGAATGAGACGAAAGAAAAATCTTGAGGAAAGACTTGCCTCCTTTGATAATATAATTCTTATTCCAAAGGTCACTGACGACCACAGAAACATTGTTGCAGTTAAAGAATACATAGATTTCCATGAGATTTTCGGCAACAACAATCCCGTACATATGGAAATCGGATGCGGAAAAGGTCAGTTTATGTTTGAACTGGCTAAAAGGACTCCAGATATTAATTATATAGCTGTAGAGGTTAATGAAAGTGTAATTTCCGATGCCTGTAAAAAAGCAAAGGAAGCAGACATTAAAAATGTTGTATTTATGAAGTGCGGTGCTGAAATTCTTACTAAATACATAAAGCCTCAGACAATCGGCAGACTGTATCTTAATTTCTCCTGTCCTCTTCCTAAAAAGGCTAATGAAAACAGAAGACTCACTAACATAAAATTCCTTGAAATTTATAAAGAGCTTCTTACAGTCGATGCTGAAATCCATCAGAAGACCGATAATATGCATTTCTTTGAGTATTCAATTGAGCAATACACACTCGCAGGCTTCAAGCTCAAGAATATATCTCTTGATCTGCATAAAAGCGATTTTCAGGATAACATTGTTACGGAATATGAAAGAAAGTTTTCGTCAATGGGTATGCCCATTTACAGACTTGAAGCATACATATAATTAAATGCCGGCTCTGTGCCGGTATTTTTTTTGTAATATACGGGACAGGTACAGCATAGAATTTATTGAAAACATTTAAGGAGCGGTGAATATGAATACAGGTACACTCTGTCTTAAAAATATTACAGACAGTGCAAAACTAACAGGACAGCAGAATATCGATGCTGATATAATTCTGCCCGATTATTATGACACGATAGGAAAGATAATAAAATGTGATGTAATTCCCGTAACAGAAGCACTGACTATTAACGGAGATAAAATAAGCGTTGCAGGAATTGCTGAATATTCCGTTATTTATCTCGGAGAAAATAAGCAGATCTATCAATACGAAAACAGCTGCAAATACACAAAAGTATTTCAGTCAAAATATGCAGAGGGATGTGTCGCAACAGTTGCGGCGCAATCGGTATTTTCGTTAAACTGTCGTGCTATCGGACCTAAACGAATAGAGCTCCGTTCAGTAATACAGATGAATATCAGCATCAGAACAGCCGAAGAAAGGGTTCTTATTTCTTCTGTTGTTGATGAAGCTGTCATATCAAAAAATGAGAATCTGACATACTTATCAAAAATCAACTGTATCTCTGCTGACATTTCTGTTTCAAACAGCTATTCATCAAAGGATTTCAAGGAAAGTTTTGATATTGTTATCAGAAAAAGCAGCAAATTGAAGCTTACTGAAATAAAAACCATACACAATAAAGCATATTTGAAAGGAATTGCTGAAACGGAGCTTATATATTTCAGTAAAGAAAACTGCAGCATAGTCTCAACAATACTTACAACCCCCGTTTCTGAAATCATTGATATTTTCGGTGCTGAGGAAGATTATGATTGCAATATAACATTTAATGATATTTATACCGATATTTCAATCAAGAATGAAAACTCATCGGATAAGACAATTGAAATAAGAATTAATGCAAATATTATAGCGGAAATTTGCAGAACAACCGAAGGTGAGGTCATCACGGACATCTATTCTACAAGCGATGAACTTATTTCAGATAATATTACTGCTGATATCGTAACATCCTGCCATAAAGTATCAAAAACTGAAAGCATTATCTTTGAGACAGATATATATGATGACAATGCTTATACTATCAACAACTGTTGGATGGAGAACATAAAAATATCACCGGAGAAAAAAGAGAACAGATATGCTTTATTGGTAACCGCAACCTTCAATACAATCCTTAAGGATGAGCTTGGCACTTTTTCAGTAATTTCACGTGAGCACACTTTTGAAACTGAGCTATTATGTAATCAACAGGAAACGATGATTGATAAGTTACAGGCAAATGTATTAAGTGTTTCAGCCAACCTTTCTCAGAACGGAAAAATCAGATTTACTGCAGATGTTCTCATTGAGGCTGAAATTAACAATATATGTAAAGTAAATGCATTTACAAGCATTGAAAAGGATAGCAATTCCCAGATGACAAAAAATGCAGGATATGTGATATATTTTGCAAAACAAGACGAAGAAATCTGGACAATTGCAAAAGAAAACAGAGCTTCAATAGACAAAATTAAAATGCTTAACAAGCTTTCAGGTGAAAAAATGTCTGAAGATAAAATGCTGTTATTACCATCTTTCTGATTATTTCCTTGATTTATTCCCGAAATTTGATTATATTATTATTAAAGAAATTTCGGGGAGTAGCATAATGAGCAATACAAATAAAAAAACTATGGAGTCATTGAAAGAGCTGTATAAGATTGGAGTCGGTCCGTCAAGCTCCCATACAATGGGACCTGAACGTGCGGCAAAAATCATTTCCTTGCGTTACCCTGATGCTGATAGCTTCAAGGTTACCCTTTACGGCTCTCTATCAAAAACAGGTGTCGGCCACAGAACTGATTATATTATCAGAAAAACCCTATCTGAGCATAAAACCGAGATTATTTTTGATAACAGTACAACCGAGCTTCCGCATCCGAACACAATGAGATTTGAGATAATCAAGCACGGAGAAATTATTGCTGATTTTACTGTATTAAGCATAGGCGGCGGAGCAATTCGTTTTACGGGAGAAGATATTAAGCCGCCAGAAAGACCGTACAGCTTATCAACCTTTTCTGAAATTGCTGCCTACTGCAAAGAAAAAGATATAAGGCTCTGGCAGTACGTTGAAGAGGTTGAAGGCTTCGAAATCTGGGAGTTTCTTCAGTCTGTATGGGATGCTATGAAAAACTCCATAAAGGAAGGCATAACTGCAGAGGGAGAAATTTTCGGAGGTTTAGGTGTTATCCGTAAAGCAAAACAGCTTTACAACTACAGACATATTGATGAGCTTTCCGAAACAAAGGAAAACCGTCTTGTATGCTCATATGCATTTGCCGTAAGTGAACAGAATGCATCCTGTAACGGTAAAATTGTTACTGCTCCCACCTGCGGCGCAAGCGGCGTTCTTCCCGCTGTACTCAAATATACTCAGGACAAGAAAAAGCTTTCAGACTCCGATATTTTGCGTGCCCTTGCAACAGGAGGACTTATCGGCAATATAATAAAAACCAATGCATCTATCAGCGGTGCAGAAGCAGGCTGCCAGGCTGAAGTCGGAAGTGCCTGTTCAATGGCGGCTGCTGCTCTTGCTGAGCTTTATGAAATGGATATAGAGCAGATTGAGTATGCCGCCGAGGTTGCAATGGAGCATCATCTCGGTCTTACCTGTGATCCTGTAAGAGGTCTTGTGCAGATACCCTGTATTGAAAGAAATGCTGTTGCTGCAATGCGGGCAATAAATGCAGTCAATCTTGCAAATTTCCTTTACGGCTCCAGAAAAATATCCTTTGACCTTGTTGTAAAAACAATGTACGAAACAGGAAAGGATCTTCACAATAATTACAGAGAAACAAGTGAAGGCGGTCTTGCAAAACTTTATAACTGATAAATCGGAGTCTTCGGACTCCGTATTTTTTTATAAAGGTATTGTAATATTAATAAAAAATGGTAAAATATATGAGAAAATATTTTTAAGGATGTTGTATATGACTAAAATTGATATCTATTCAGGATTTCTTGGTGCCGGAAAAACAACTCTTATCAAGAAACTGATTGCAGATTGCTACAAAGGTGAAAAGCTTGTACTTATTGAAAATGAATTTGGTGAAATCGGTATCGACGGCGGATTTCTTAAGGATGCCGGTATTGAAATTACCGAAATGAATTCAGGTTGTATCTGCTGCAGCCTTGTTGGTGACTTCCGCACAGCTCTTTCAAAGGTTATCAGCGAATACTGCCCCGACAGAATACTCATTGAGCCCTCAGGTGTCGGCAAGCTCTCTGATGTTATCCGTGCTGTTGAAGGTATTGCGGATGATAATGTTGTTCTTAATGCATTCACAACAGTTGTTGATGCAGGAAAGTGCAAAATGTATATGAAAAATTTCGGCGAATTTTTCAATGACCAGATTGAGCATGCTGGAACAATTATTATGAGCCATGCTGACAGTGTAAAAGCGGACAAGCTCGCCACTGCAGTTGAGCTTGTAAGAAGCAGGAATTCCGATGCTGTTATAGTTACCACTCCTATAACTGAGCTTTCTTCTGAGACACTTGTTGATGCAATTGAAAGAAAGGACACATTGGAAGCTGTTATTGAATCAATGCATAAAGAGCAGCATCACAAACATCATCACCATCACCACGATGAGGATTGCGACTGCGGATGTCATGATCACGAGCATCACCACCATCACCACGATGAGGACTGTGACTGCGGCTGCCACGACCACGAACATCATCCCCATCACCATGATGAGGCCTGTGACTGCGGCTGCCCCGACCACGAGCATCATCACCATCACCATGATAAGGACTGCGACTGCGGCTGCCACGACCACGAACATC
>JAZRTO010000005.1:0-11491 GCA_045652065.1 Acutalibacteraceae bacterium | reverse complement strand
GTTTCTGAAGACGGATATAATTTTACGGCACTTAACAATAATGAGCCTGTTATCAAGCAAATGCTCGGCAGAAAATGTTGCCGTGACCCGTATATTTTCCGTGATGAAGAAAATGTGTTTCATATTATTGCAACAGATATGCGCTGTCATGACGGATGGGCAAACAACAACTCCATGGTCGTATGGGACAGTGATGACCTCGTTACGTGGAAGAATGAGAGAATAATAGACTTTTCACAGTTTGAAGCTACCAAAACAGCAAACAGAGTCTGGGCTCCTGAGGTTATATACGATAAAAAAAAGGGCGAATATATGATATATTGGACTCATAATAATGCCGATGATGACCTTGATACTATAACATGGTACGCTTATACAAAGGATTTCGCTACACTTACTACTGAACCTGAAATTCTGTTCAGGCCCAAAAGCGGTATGTGCGGAATTGATGCAGACATAATCGAATTCGGCGGAAAATATTATCTTTATCAGGCAGACGGAGAAAAAGAAGGCATTTGTTACGCTGTGTCCGATAATGTGTCAGGTCCGTATTTTGAGCCTGAAGACAATAAAGTTTCTGTTGCAGATACTGCCTTGGAGGGCAACTGTATATATAAAATTCGCGGAACAGACAAATATGTTTTAATTGCAGACCAATTCAAAGCAGGCGGATACTTTATGCAGGAAACTACTGATATGATTCATTTTACTAAAGTGAAAAGAGATAAGTTTTCTATTGAGCATTTAAGACCGAGACACGGTTCTGTTATGCATATAACTGAGGAAGAATACAACCGATTAACAAAAGCTTTTAAGTTTGCATAGTTTATCAGGGAGATATAAATAATTAAGATAAGCATATTACATATAATGAAAGTTTTATATTAGTTAATCAGAAAATAATTCTTAAGTTTTATATATTGCAATTCAACCACAAAATCCCTTGGTGTTTATGGTACACACCAAATAAACACCAAGACGAAAAAACAGGTAAAAATAAAGAAGACTCTGAGTAGGCATAAAAAGCTTGTTCAGAGTCTTGGTTTTTGTGCGTTTAAGTTGAGAAAAGTGTTGATATACAAGGGATTTTGGGATTGGTGAAGAGTGAATAGTGAAGAGGTAAAAAGTAAAAAAGCATCGACTAAGTCGATGCTTTTTTTGGTCCGAGTGGCGAGACTTGCCCGGGTGCTTCGCACTCCGGCACGCACGCGGTCTGAGAAACTCTCCCCCGGAGACTTTCTCTGCTGTTTCACAGCATCGACCTGTTCAAGTCTCTTTCACTTTTCTACTGCAAAAAAAATTAGCAGAACGGCAAAAGCCATTCTGCTATTTTTGGTACGGATGTTCATAACACAAGTTCCAAGGCACTAAAAAAAGAAAAGTGAGTATTCACTTGTGTAATGAATACTCACTATGGTCCGAGTGGCGAGACTTGAACTCACGGCCTCTTGACCCCCAGTCAAGCGCGCTCCCAACTGCGCCACACCCGGTTGTTCGGAACGAATAGAATAATACCATAAGAAAACAGAAAATGCAAGTGTTTTTTTGAATTTTTTTGAAAAATTTTTAAGTTTTTTTCATTAATGTGAAAAGTCAACAATATATCGGTATTTACTTAAAATATTTTATGCGGTATAATGAGGATTAAGTTTTAATTAGTTAATATATGAGGTGTTTTTATGAATAAGCTGACAGGAAGGGATGTACTGTTTCTTCATACAGATGAAGAAACACCGAGAAACGGTGAGGGAACATTTCTGAGGCTTAATGACGGCAGTATTCTTTTTGTTTACACCAAATTTTCCGGAGACAGTTGGTCGGACGAAGCAACAGCTGATATTGCCGCAATTACATCCTTTGACGAGGGAGAAACCTGGGAGAACCCGAGAATAATTATTCACCATGACGCCACATCCAGAAACCTGATGTGTCCGTCCCTTATACGTATGAACAACGGCGACGTCGGTCTTGTTTTTCTTAAGAAAATGAAAGAAGGCATAAATGCCGTGCCTTGGTTTACAAGATCCTCTGACGAGGGACAAACCTTTTCCGAACCAATACGTTGCATTCCCGATTACGAGAATTATTATGTTATAGAAAACGACCACGCGATTAAGCTTCAGAACGGCAAAATCTTAGTTCCCGCAAATTATCACACGATGGAAATTGACGGCAAGCTTGATTACAGCGAGCACGGAGTCAAGGTTGTTTTCTGCTCCGATGATGACGGTAAGAGCTGGTATGAGCTTTGTGACCGTCAGGACATCCCCTTCCCACACAGAAGTGAAACGGGTCTGCAGGAAACATGTATTTATGAAATGAATGACGGAAAGCTCAGGGCATTGTCCCGTACCGATATGGCATTTCAGTATGAGTGCTTTTCCGAGGATTCGGGAAAAACCTGGACTACCCCTGAGCCCAACAGATTTTTCTCCTCTCCCGACTCCCCTCTTTTGATGAAAAGAGCCTGCGGTATGACACTGGCAGTCTTTAATCCCATACCAAATTACACCACCCGTGACGGAGAAAAAGCCTGGGGACGAACTCCCCTTGTGTGTGCTGTCAGCGATAATGACGGGGAAAGCTTCCCGAGAATATATTTTCTTGAAGACGATCCCGAAAACGGCTATTGCTATCCTGCAATTTTTGACGGCGGGGACTATGCACTTATTGCATATTATCACTCCGACAATACGGAAATTCCCCTGAATTCCCTTAAAATCAGGAAAATTACTGCAGATGAATTAAATAAATGAGGTGATTTTATGAAATTTGTAAATGTAAAACTTAACAAGGATGTATACGGAGACGGTATGCATGACGACACTAAGGCATTGCAAGCATCAATCGATCAGGTGAAGGACGGTGGCACCGTTTACTTTCCTGACGGAACATACCTTCTTTCTGCATCACTTATTTTCTACTCAAATCAGCATCTTAAATTTTCCGATAAAGCGGTGCTTTTAAGAAGTGCCGACAGCAATCCCTTAACAAGATACCTTCTTGCATCGTACTCAGAACCCCATTGGACAGGGTATGGAGGCACTCACGATGTTATTATATCGGGCGGTATATTTGACGGAAATGCATATTTAACGGAAAAAGCCACACTTTTAAACACCGTGCACTGCAGAAATATTATCATTGAAAACTGCCGCTTTGTTCACGGGGCCAGATGGCATTTTATTGAAATAAATTCCACGGAAAATGCTGTTATCCGAAACTGTGTATTTGACGGGGAATCATATACAGACAAGCCTGAGGAGTTACTTAACGAGCAGATACAGTTTGACCTGGCACGTGACGGCTCTTACGGTCCCGTGTACAACTGTGACGGCGTGCTGATTGATTTTTGCTGCGATGACACCGTCTGCAGAAATATGACGGTTGAAAACAATATTTTCAAGTGTGCAGGCTTCCCTGCTATCGGCCATCACGGGGACTGCAACCATAACGGCATTGTTATCAGAAACAATATCTTTGACGGCTATTCGGGCAGCTTCAAAAAAAGCAGAGGTTATATAATTTTCAGACCACAGGTAACGGATATTTCAGTGGAAAACAATGTATTCCTTGCCCCCGAGAGTGAATATGAGTCACCTAATGTGGGTATGGTAATTGAGAATACAAATGAAGATACATTTAGAGCGGCAGATAATAACTACATAGGAAATTTCACCGAAAAGGTTTTCCGCGGAGAAAATATCTACAGATAAAATTTACGGTACAGGTCATAATAGGACTTGTGCCGTTCTTTTAAGTTAAATATCCGAAAAGTTTCAATATACCGGAAATTTTTCCTGCTTCTCATAAAAATGAGAACGGTGACGGAATATGTGACAAGTGCGCTGAAATGCTTGTTGATTGCTCACACATCTGCAACAAAACAGGCTTCTTAGAATTATTTGCAAAGCTTGCGGTGTTCTTCTGGAGGCTGTTCGGCATAAATCCCGTATGCAAATGCGGTGCGACACATTATTAATATTTTACAGCACACAAATTTAAGGGAGCGGTGAAAACCGTTCCCTTTTTATTTCAGTTTCAGTTATATCGCAGAGACGAATCGCCCTTACAGTGCCAATTATTCTGCAATTACCTCAATTTCGGTGTCGTAATACTGCTCCTGAAAATGTATCTGTTCTGTGATTTCTTCTTTTGTGAAAGTAATACCCTCGGGAGCGGCAATGAGTTTGTCCTCGTTGTCGTTATGGCGGTGGGCAATGCCGATTATTTTTGCGGTATATTCATTTACGGGGCTATCAACACCTAAAAGGTATACATCAAGCTCCTCACCGTCACCGCCGAGAACTTCCGGTATATAGCCGTAATTTATGGGGTATGTAAGAGAGTAATTATCTTTTTTATGAACAAAGCCGAGAGGTCTGTCCATTTTAATATTTACGGTTTTGCCGAGAAAGGATTTTACAAGATCCTTTCTTTTTTTATATTCGAGATATCTGTTCAGCACCGTATATTCTCTCAGATAAAGGCTTCGGTGATCTTCGGTTTTTTCCTCATAGTGAGAGAAAATTTCAATAGCCTCGTTTATATCAAGCCAACGGGGACACACACCGTGATCAACCTCTGTAGGAGTAAGACTTGCCTCTCCCCTGCCCGTAATTTCGCACAGAAAATAGTGTGCTTCATAGCAGGTATCAAAGCAATATTCGTTTATTATAACAAAGGGTTCTGTTATAACTGCATAATAGCCTGACTCTTCACTTATTTCTCTTGTGCAGCATCCTGGGAAGTCCTCCCCTTCTTCAAGTCCGCCTCCGGGAGACATATATACATCCTTATTCTTCTCGTATGTCAGAAGTATTTTTCCGTCACAAATAACAAGTCCCCTTGCAGCCGGTCTTATCTTTTTCGGAGGAAAATCATAATGTATACTGTACTGATTAATTGTTTCCATCTTTCATCACCGTAATAATTTTATCATTCCCCGTGAAATTTATCAATTATAAATATAATACTTTGATAAATAAATTGACATTTTTCTGCGTTTTGATATACTTTAATTAACCCGATTAAATGAGGTAGATTTTATGGCTGATAAACCGACACAGAATTTTTTTGTGGGCAATGATGCTCATTGGGAAGATATATACGAGGGCAACGAGAAGGCACAGTTTTATAAAGACAGCAAAACGGATTTTGTTGTCTGCAATTACACCCCCACAAAAAGTGTGGAAGGCGAGTGCGAATTTATCTCGGAATTTCCCGAAAAATTTAAAAAGTTCGGTCTGCAGTATGTGCTCAATACCGAGTTTGCAAACTGGCACGGCACACAGGTAACAGAGGACGGACACGATTGGTGCAATACAGATGACGGCTGTCACAGAGTGAATCTGCACCCCGATTTTATAAAAGCTCTTACGAAGGACGAAAACTGCCTCGGTATTATGTATGATGAAATGGAGCATTCCATCATCAACCGAAACCTTACCCTGACTATAAACAGAAGAGGAAAGCATCTTCCTGTTTTCCCCTTAGCCCTCGCAAAGGACATTGTTATTCAGGGAGAATTATTAAGACTTCAGCTGAAGAAATATGCAGATTTTCATAAGGAAAACGGCGCCAAAAGATTTATCGGTGAGCACGTTTTTCCCGTGCTTTTTCACTCCTTTGCAGCATCGGGGATTATCCCCAATTTCAAGTCACAGAAGGAAAGCTATTCCACATTACAGTATGTAAACGCGGCAGGGGCTGCGCTGCAGTACGGTACGGAATTATGGAACTGTGTGGATTTATGGAATTACAACACCTTCCCCGGGCATTCTCCCGATGAAATGTATTATAATTTATGGTTCTCGTACCTTGCAGGTACCACAAGAGTGTATGTTGAGGGGGCAAGTCAGTTTTTTACTGACGGAAAACCAAACAAGTACGGTGAAGCCTATAAAAAATTTACGCTGGACGAAAAAAGAAAGCACAGAGATTATACAGTTCAGGACTACAAGCCTGAAATAGGACTCATAAGATATGACGATACATACTGGGGCCAGTGTGACCCGTTTATGTGGCGCCCCATTCTTTTCGGCAATAAAGACTTGAAGGTAAACAAAACCGCACGGGAATTTACCCGTGCATTCCACGTGATAACCCACGGAGAAACCTGCAGAAACGGTCTTGCCTGGGACAGGGTTTCTCCATGGTCGCTGCGACCCCATAAATCCTTCTGCTCTATGAACGGTGTTGCCGTTTTTGATGACAGAGTAACAAAGGATAAGCTGACAACACTCAAGCTCTGCTTCCTGTGCGGATACTATATAAGTGACGGAACACTCGGTGCGGTAATTGACCTTGTAAAAAATGACGGACTTACCGTAGTAACCCCCAAACGCTTCTGCCCCGACTACATAAAAAAGAAAACTAAAGGAAGCTTCACCGAAATTGCTGACGGTAAGGGAAAATGGATTGTTACGAAAAATGTACTTTCCGGAAAAACGAAAAAAAGCGTAAAAAGCTTCCTCGGCAACAAGGGTGAAATGAAATTTACCTACGGGGATAAAACAATAAGAATGAAAATTTCAAAAGACGGAAACTCTTTTGAATTAATTTAACGGAGATAAAAATAATGAATTACAAAAGAACAAAGCTTTCCTGCTACTATTCATACCTTTCAATGGCTTCAATTTTCAGCCTGCCTCCCCTGCTTTTCAATACCTTTCACGAAATGTACGGGGTATCTTATACACTTCTCGGCACTCTCGTTGCGGTAAACTTCTGCACACAGCTGACAATTGACCTTATTTTCACTTTCTTTACAAAGTATTTCAACATCAAAAAAACAGTTACTGTAATGCCTGTAATTACATCAGTCGGCATGCTGATATATGCCCTTGTACCTTGGTTATTTCCGCAGTATGCTTACTTAGGCCTTGTAATCGGTACATTCATATTCTCAATATCAGCAGGCCTCAGCGAGGTACTTTTAAGCCCTGTGGTGGCGGCTATTCCCTCGGAAACTCCCGACAGAGATATGAGCCTTTTGCACTCCCTTTATGCATACGGTGTTATGTCGGTTGTAATTCTCAGCACAATTTTCTTAAAATTATTCGGCACCCACAACTGGATGTATCTCACACTTTTCTGGGCAATAGTTCCTCTCGGTGCATTTATCATGTTCAGCACCTCACCTATGCCCGATGTTAACATGGGAGGCTCCGAAAACGGCAAAAAAGCAAGCAAAAAGACCCTTGTAATGACTCTTTGCGTTCTTTGCATATTCTTCGGCAGTGCGGCTGAAAACTCAATGACAAACTGGATTTCAAGCTATATTGAAAGTGCCTTGCATCTTCCGAAAATTGTTGGTGATATTCTCGGCATGGCTCTGTTTGCAATTGCCCTGGGATTTACACGTACCTGGTACGGAAAAAAGGGCAAAAACATCTGGAAGGTACTGTTTTTCGGAATGACTGGTGCTGTCCTCTGCTACCTGATTGCAGGTCTCTCCCCTGTTCCTGCACTGTCTCTTATAGCTTGTATATTAACTGGTGTATGCACATCAATGCTGTGGCCGGGCTCTCTTATTCTTATGGAAGAAAAGCTGCCGAATGTGGGAGTTGCAGCCTATGCCTTAATGGCAGCAGGCGGTGACTTCGGTGCTTCAATTGCACCTCAGCTTTTAGGCGTTGTAATGGACAAGGTAGCGGTAAGTGAACTTGCAGTAAGCCTCAGCACAGAACTGGCTCTTACCCCCGAGCAGATCGGTATGAAGGCCGCTATGCTCGTAGCCGCGCTCTTCCCCGTTATAGGCATTGCCGTTCTTCTTGTAATAAAGAAAAAACTGAATATCAGAAATAAAGCATAATATTATCCCGCTGCCCTTATTACGGTAGCGGGATTTTTTTATCTATAGTACAGATAAAGGCTCTGACAAAAAATCAGAGCCCTTTTTATTATTCTGTTATTCCGACTTTTGCTACGGCGCGTCTTTCTGTGAGCTCTTCCATAATTTTTTCCTTGCGCTTACCCGTGAAATTATCAAACATCATAACAATACCGGGGATAATATTACCGATAATTCCGGGGACAACAACAAGCAGGAATATTCCGTGAAGAGTTTTGGGAGTCTGTACTGCCTCAACCATAACACCGTTTACAGGCTGTGCACTCTTGTAATCTATAAGAGAAAGACCTGCGTTTATAAGCAGCTCCTTCCAAAGGGAAGATATCCTTGAAATCATTGTGCTGAAGGCAAATACCATACCCTCATTTCGTGAAGCAACACCGTATTTATGATAGCTTTTCCATTCCATATAGTCAGTGGAGTCGGCAAGAAGAATTCTCTTTGCAGCACTCATTGCAGCATTGGGAAGACCGCCGAGAGCAATAAGAATACCGACAATCCACAAATGCTTATAACCGAATATTGAAAGAAGAGTATAGCATATACCCGTATGCATATAGCCTGCAACAACAATATCACGTGAAGATAATTTTTTGCCGATGAAAGGCACGGAGAAAAGTCCGCCGTATGAAAGTGCGGAGCTTGCAACCTCAACAAAAGTCTTCATTTTATAATTATTCAGTGTATTCTTATAGAAGAATGGCAGAGAGTTGTAGCAAACCTGTCTTACAGAGTCAATGACATTACATAAGCACAAAAGAAGAAGGGGTCTGTTAAGAGCAATAAGTCTGTAGTCAATATTAATCTTCTTATCTTCCTTGGGCGGAAGAACAAGATTTCTTTCTTTAAGTGTAAGACAAGGCACAAGCATTGTAAAAAGACCTAAAATTCCGAAGAAAAGAGCAACGGAGAAAAATGCCCACTTTTGCTTAGAATAATCATTACCCATTAAATCAATAATTATGGGAACAAGACCTCCGGGAAGCATTGAACCGAGAGTGGATGCAATCTGTGCTATAGTGTAGAAATTTTTTCTTGATTTTGCATTGGGTGTCATTCGGACTGACAGTGTTGACAATGCCACATCAAAAAATGTATCCGCAATATTGAATG
This sequence comes from Acutalibacteraceae bacterium, assembly GCA_045652065.1. Lineage (GTDB taxonomy): Bacteria > Bacillota > Clostridia > Oscillospirales > Acutalibacteraceae > RUG806. Next base: position 2,523 of record JAZRTO010000005.1, on the reverse strand, counting down.
TCAGATAAAGGAAAAAGCTCCATATAACATTGAACATCTGCGATGCAGAGGGTACAAAGAACAGAAGAATTGAAGCCAAGGTAAAAGGAATTGCAGATGCCATCATAAAGCTTCTTGCATTACCTTTTCCCGAACGGTTATTATCCAGTAATACACCGATAATCGGAGCTATAAGAATATTCACACCCGTTGTAGCAGATTTCATTGCAACAACGTGCTTTGATTCAAGTCCCATATAGTCATACATAAACTGGTCGGTGTATGTGCTTACGGAGTCCTGTCCCATACAGTTACCGAACACACCCGAAATATAGCCTACCTGCTCTTTGAAATCAACCTCGGGATTATTCTTCATTTCAAGATACTTTTCTTTAATATTGATCATAAAGCCGCTCCTTATGAAAAGAATATACTGAGTGCAAGAATGGTCTGTGCCGGAAAATATGTATACGATACTGCGTGATTGAAGATTCTCGGAAGCTTAATTCCCATCATACTTACACCGAGGAAAATATCGGAAATTATAAATAGGGTTGAGCCTGCAATAAGACACATACCGAGGGGAATTTCTCCTGAAATTAACGAGAATATACCTCTTGATACCCCCGAAGCAAAGGAGAAAAAGAGAACAAAACCATACAATAAAAGAGGCTGCTGCTCTTTCTTTAATTTCAGTTTAACAAACTTAATTCCCAAAAGCAACAATAAAATTAGAATTGAGGTAATTGCTAAAGGAATAAAGAAATATTTTTCCAATGCCGAATTGCCGATAAAAATAAATGCAGTGATGTAAATTATGTGACCTATAGCAAAAAACAGAACACCGAAGAGAAAATATTTCTCATTTTTCCAGCTTAAAAAGAAGTCACCAAGGAAGCCGAAAATCAATGCCCCGAAAAGAAAAAGAGAATATTTTACATCTCCCCGGGCATTAAGCATTGCAGCAATCCCAACAAGTATATACATAAAGGCACAAAGCATTTTCGTCTGTATTCCGTTTAAGTCCGGAAACAGTTTTTTATTTACTGCAACGGGCATAAAAAAGGCTGCAATGACAAGAACAAACAATAAAATTTTCATAGTCAGTCCTCTACCATATTTTTAACCCTTTCGGGTACAGGTAAATTCTTAAAGCCGTAGAATTTCACGGCATTGCCGCCAAGAAAAAGACATTTGTCCGTTTCCGATATTTCATCAGTTTTTTCAACGAAATCAAGGCTCATTTTATATGTAATTGCAGTCATTGTACGGGGATAATCACTGCCCCACATCAGTTTTTCGAAGCCCACAAGCTCTGCCGCTTCATTTATTGCCTTTACAGCTGAGGGATAAGGGTAAAACTCGCTGTTAAAAAGCCAGGTTATACCGCCGCTTTCAATAAAAACATTTTTATTACGGGCGAGCTTAATCTGATCCTTCCAGTTTTCCCTTGTAACCATACCGAAATGCCCTACGGCAATTTTAAGCTCGGGAAACATTCGGGCAATTTCGTGCATACTGTCTGTCTGCTCAGCTCCGTCTGAAAGATCAATTGAAATGAATTTTCCGTTTTCTGCAGCAAGCTTAAAGGGTTCAATATGCTTCAGAAGATTTTTGTCGTTAAGTCTTCCTGCACAGATTTTTATACCGTCAAAGCCCGATATATCTCCAAGAGGCTTTTCTTCGTATAAGGCACAAATTTTCAGACGGTCACACTTACAGGAAAGAAGATATTCATCCTGATTGCCGTCGATGTATTCCTGGGTAATAACGGCACCGGATACACCCGCATAATCCATATTTGCAAAAAATCTTTCAGCAGAATTTTCTCCGTCTGTCATATAAGGGGGCACCATCTGTCTTATTTCGCCGCCGAAATTACTTTTTCCGCCACCAATATCATATACAGGCTTGCCGTTTACCAGCCCCTGCTGTTTTTTCCATAAATGCGCGTGTGCATCAATAATCATAAGGTTACACCGTCCTTGAAAATTGCGATTTCGCGGTTTCCGAGAAGCTCATTTTTCGTCTCTTCTCCGTCTGCCACACGTTTTATAAGCTTCAATAATTCTTCTGCTCGCTCATTCTTTTCACCGAAAGCCGAGGAATCAATCCAATGAGGCTTTCTGGAAGCTACAAAATTATTTGAGGCAATTTTTATTGTAGGCACAGCACCGCCTAAGGGTGTGCCTCTTCCCGTTGTAAAAAGCACCATATGACAGCCTGCTGCGGAAAGGTTGGTAACGGAAACAATGTCATTTCCCGGTCCGTCAAGCAAGGTAAGACCGGGTTTTGTGACCGTATCACCGTAAGAAATAACATCTGTTACGGGTGCCGTTCCGCCCTTCTGCACACAGCCCAGTGACTTTTCCTCAAGAGTTGTAATTCCGCCCTCTTTATTTCCGGGGGAAGGGTTTTCAGACACGGGCTGTCCGTGATTTTTGAAATACATTTTGAAATTATTTATAAGGTCAACACTCTTTCTGAATACATCCTCGTCAACACATCTTTCAAAAAGAACTGTTTCCGCACCGAACATTTCGG
>JAZRTO010000004.1:0-15054 GCA_045652065.1 Acutalibacteraceae bacterium | reverse complement strand
TGCAACAGTACCAGCCTCGGACTTAGTCGCTAAAAACAGTCCACTGGACTGTTTTCTTAACGCTCCTCACCCTCTTAGGGTTCAAGTCCCGTCCCTTTTTCAGACAAAAAAATAAAGAACTCACACTAAAGTGCAAGTTCTTTATCTGGTGCGAGAGACGGGACTTGAACCCGTACGGGATTACCACACGCCCCTCAAACGTGCGCGTCTGCCGATTCCGCCACTCTCGCTCGTTCATATCGAACAAATGGAATTATATCAAATACAATTGCTTTTGTCAATATTATTTTAAACAATTTTTTGATTATTTCTTCATAAATAATCTATTGAATTTTTCATACACTGCCTTTTTGCGCGTTTCGGTTGCTTTAGAATCTACAATGTAATTTTCACCATCAAACAAAAGCATACTGCCTTCCTTAATATCAGACGGCATTTTTTCAATGCTAACAAAAATGTCTGCTCCGGACTCACCTTCAAGGCGCACTATATTATCCTCAATTGAAGCTACACAATATTTCATTTTGTTGTCTCCATAGTCATATTGTATCCGTCACCAAAGTAATAAATTGTTCCGTTATCGTCAGTTCTGTAAAATTCAATTTCTTTGTTTAACAGAAGCCTGCTGACCTCCTTATGAGGATGCCCGTAGGTATTGTTACTTCCACAGGAAATAACAGCATAATCGGGGCTCACAGCATCAATAAACATTTCAGAGCTTGATGTCGAGCTTCCGTGATGTGCAATTTTTATAATATCTGAATCAATATCATAGCTCTTCTCTAGGATCTGTTTTTCAACCTGCTTTGTTGTGTCTCCGGTAAACAGAACCGATGCGTCCTTATATGTAACCTTACAGACTATTGACATCGCATTATAGTCTTCTGATTCCACAAAGGGTGCCATTATATCAATTTTAAGCTCGCCGAAGGAAAATGAATCTCCTCCCTCAACAAGCACAGGCTCAGCGCCGCTTTCATAAATTGCATCAAGAGTTCTTTCATAAACATTAGTTGTGGGAATGTTGAATTCACTGAAATACGTGGTTAAAACCTTATCACATGGAACGGCAGTTAAAATGTCCGCGGCCGCACCGATATGGTCAGAATGTGGATGAGTCAAAATATAGCAATCCAATTTTTCAATACCATTATCCTTAAGATATCTTAGTATTTTACCTGAATTTTCCGATTCACCGCCGTCAATGAGAATATTATAACCGTCATAGCTGATAATCTGACAATCGCCTTGACCGACATCAAGAAATGTGACACATAACGGATAATCAGTATATTTATTTTTCGGTTCGCCCTGAATATCGTCTCCTGACATACCAAACATGCCCATGATGATCACAACACCGAAGGCAATAATAGCCAGGAGCATACCGAGCAGCTTATCTTTTATTTTTACGGGGATTTTCATTAAATTTTCCTCTGTTATTATTAGTTCGTTTAACCTTACTTGTTTTGCTATTATTGTTCTTCACATTGCTATCTGCAGCAACAAGGCAATTTTTGCCGCTTCCGATAAGCTCAGATCTTCCAGCAATCCGTAATGCCTTTATAACAATCTGCTTGTTTTCGGGAGCAAAATAACGCATTAACGCACGCTGCATAGCCTTATCCTCGGGCTTTTTGGCAACATATATGCTGTTTAATGTGTACGGATCGAGCTCAGTATAAAACATAGCAGTAGCAATTGTTCCGGGGGTAGGATAAAAATCCTGCACCTGCTCAGGACGCAGCTTCTGATCCTTAATAAATAATGCAAGCTCGACTGCATCCTTAAGAGTAGCTCCGGGATGCGAAGACATAAGATAAGGAACGATGTACTGTTCCTTTCCTATGCTTTTGGTGAAAGTAAAGTATTTATCCGCGAATTTTTTATATGTTTCAATATGGGGCTTTCCCATTTTATCCAGAACAGCTGCTGAGCAATGCTCGGGTGCTAATTTCAGCTGCCCGCTTACGTGATGAGTAACAAGCTCCTTAAAAAAAGCATCAGACTTATCCTCAAGCATGTAATCAAAACGAATTCCTGAGCGAACAAAAACCTTTTTCACCTTCGGAAGCGCACGAAGCTCTCTGAGAATTTCAAGATACTCGGTATGATCTGCCTTCAGATTCTTGCAGGGCACAGGTGCAAGACATTTTTTGTTCTTACACAGTCCCCTCTCCTCCTGCCCTGAGCAGGATGGAAATCTGAAATTAGCAGTAGGCCCGCCTACATCATGGATATATCCCTTAAAATTAGGTAATGTTGTAAGAAGCTCAGCTTCCTTAAGAATTGAGTCCTTACTTCTCGATGAGATATATCTGCCCTGGTGAAATGCTATAGAACAGAAATTACAACCGCCGAAGCAGCCTCTGTTATGAGTAATTGAAAACTCAACCTCTTCAATTGCAGGCACACCTCCGACACTTTTATAAGAAGGATGCCAGGTTCTCATAAAAGGTAATTCATATACCTTATCAAGCTCTTCAGTAGTTAAAGGATCCATCGGCACATTCTGAACAAGCATCATTTTTCCGTGCTTCTGCTTCAATACTCTGCCTCTGAAAAAGTCCTGTTCATCCTGCTGAATACGGGCAGCTACCGCATATTCCCTCTTATTGCTTATGACATTTTCATAAGAGGGACATTCAACTCCTGTATAAGGTGTCTCGGAAGCAGGACACAAATAACAGATGCCCTTAATATTTCTGATAACATCCTTTTTGTTTCCGTGTGCAAGTGCATCAGCAATTGCAACAGTCTGCTTTTCTCCCATACCAAATGATAAAATATCTGCACCTGAGGATACAAGAATGGACGGACGAACCTCATCATCCCAATAGTCATAATGAGCAAAACGCCTGAGTGAGGCTTCCAATCCACCTATAACAATAGGAATTTCACCGTAAGCCTCTCTAATAAGCTTGCAATAAACCTCTACAGCTCTGTCAGGGCGTTTACCCGATTTTCCTCCGGGGGAATAAAGATCCTCCGAACGGGGCTTCTTTGCAACGGTATAATGAGCAACCATTGAATCGATATTACCCGACGAGACAAAGAAACCGTATCGTGGCTTACCGAAAACCTTGACGGAATCAGAATTTCTCCAATCGGGCTGACTTATAAAGCCTACTTTATAACCGGCATTTTCAAGCACTCTTGTTATGATTGCAGCACCAAAGCTCGGATGATCCACATAAGCATCACCCGAGACATACACAAAATCTACATAATGCCAGCCTCTGTCCAGCATTTCGTCTTTATTTACAGGTAAAAACATAATCAGCTGTTTTCTCCGTCAGTTTCTTCAGTAAAATCATCTGCATTATTATCAGAAACCACTGCCTCTGATGACATCGCACTCATTTCATACCATTGTGCTTTAGTGACAAGGACATTTCTCGGCTTACTTCCCATATGAGGTCCGACAATCCCCTTCTGTTCAAGGGTATCCATAAGACGGCCTGCTTTTGCAAAGCCAAGACCAAGATGACGCTGTAAAGCAGAAATTGATGCCTTTTCAGGAGCGGAAACAAAAAGCTCAATGGCACGATTAATAAGATCGTCATTTCCGTCTCCGCCGGATGTCGCTGCAGGTTCATCTGTCTTTTTCTTTTCCTGAACAGCCTGACGTTCAATTTCCTGCTGAACCTCATCACTATAGTTTGTCGCGTTATTACCTTTTATGAAATTGACAACCTTCTCAATTTCACCATCAGACAGATAACAACCCTGAATACGCACAGGCTTGGGAACACCGACGGGATAGTAAAGCATATCACCGTTACCCATAAGCTTTTCTGCACCTGCGGTATCAATAATAATCTTAGAGTCAACATATGACTTAACCGTAAGTGCAATTCTGCTGGGAATATTAGCCTTAATAACGCCCGTAATAACATCAACAGAAGGACGCTGAGTTGCAACAACAAGATGCATACCTGCTGCTCGTGCCATCTGTGCAAGGCGCTGAATAGAATCTTCAACCTCAGAGGGGGCAACAGTCATAAGGTCAGCAAGCTCATCAATAAAAATAACAATCTGCGGCATTTTTACAAGGTCTTCCCTTTCATCACAAAGACTGTTATATGCAGCAATATCTCTTACACCGTTCGCATTAAGTGTTTTGTATCTTGTAAGCATCTCAGTAACAGCCCATCCCAAGGCACCAGCAGCCTTTCTGGGATCGGAAACAACGGGGACAAGCAGATGCGGAAGTCCGTTATAAACTCCGAATTCAACCTGCTTGGGGTCTATAAGAAGAATTTTTACCTCATCAGGAGTAGCATTATAAAGGATACTTACAATCATAGAGTTAAGACAAACCGACTTACCCGAGCCTGTAGTACCTGCAACAAGAAGATGGGGCATTTTTGCAAGATCAGAAAACATCGGATTACCAGCAATATCTTTTCCGAGTGCAACCGTGAGTCTGCTCTTTGATTTCTTGAATTTATCATTGTCGATAGACTCTCTGAAGGTAACGGTAGTTTTATTTCTGTTAGGAATTTCAATGCCGATAGCAGCCTTATTGGGTATAGGAGCTTCTATACGAAGACCCGAAGGGGCTGCCATATGTAAAGCAAGGTCATCAGACAGATTTGTAAATTTGCTGATTTTAACACCCGGAGCAGGTGAAAGCTCATATCTTGTTACGGTAGGGCCCGGAACGACACCTACAATAGCAGCACTGACATTGAAGCTGTCAAGTGCAGCAATCAGCTTCTCACCGTTTGTTCGCAGCTCATCCTCATTGAAGCCTGAGGTTTCCTTTTTGGGAAGATTCAGACAATCAAGCGGTGGAAGTGAATACTCAATCTCAGGCACCTGATTCACGGCATTATCAAGGCTTTCGCGCAATTCTCTTGCCTCTTTTTCTGATAAAGGCTCAAGCTTTTCCGGTGTGACAGAAGCGCCTTGTCCTGCAAGAGCAGGTGTATCGTTTGAAATATCCTCAGCAATAATATTAATTTCATCCTGATTTTTGGATTTTGCAACAAGCTCAGCAATTGAAAACATATCAGGCTCCGGCTTTACGGAAGCAGTTTCTGTTTTAATCACAACCGCTTCCTTCTTGCTGCTGTCATCCTTTTTATCATCATCTTCCGAAATATTGTTGGAAGCAATAAAGTCCTTGATGATACGCGAAGGATTGACATTCTTTACAGAAGCTGCTTTCTTTTCCTTTTTCTCTGCAGCTTTTACAGATACCCTTTCCTGCTGTCTTTCCTTATGCTGCTTAATAAGCTCATCCTTTGAACGGCCGATAGCCCCCTCTGCTTTCTTTACAGGCTTTTCAATCTGCATAATAAGCTTTACCAGCGTAATTCCGAAAAGAAGCATTATATCGCAAATCAACAAAACTACAAGAAGTACATTTGAGAGTGCAACAGATTTACACATCTGAAAAATCGCGCCACCGAGAAATGCTCCGACCACACCGCCGTTTGAAAGTGAAACAGTCGGCTGTTTATACGCAGAAGCAAAAATTTCCTTCATTGCTGACACATAATCAATATCAGCATCAGCTGAAGTGTTTACGAAAAGGAATGATGATACAAGCACAAACAGCAACAGTATCTCACCGGCCTTTGTGAAATGAGCAGTCTGCTGCCGGTTCAGAATTGATACGACGCCAAAGAACAAAACGGCAAACGGCACATAATATCCGCAGATACCGAAAACAGCAAAATAAAATGAATGAACCATATTCCAGAAAGAGCCGTCACCACCGGCAAAAAGTGCAACAAACAACAGGAAAAGCCCTGCAACAAAGGTTACGGATGACACAAACTCTTTTTTCATTATGATATCAGTAAAAGTCAGCTGTCTTGACTTCTTTTTGGATTTCTTTTTAGAAGTGGTTTTCTTTTTTGTGGAGGTTTTCGCCAAGTTTATTCTCTCCTTAAAATTTTTGAAATATTATACCACTTTTACAATATAAAATCAAGACTGCTCAGCCGACAATTTATCTAATTCCATAAGAGAATCGGATATTGAACCCACCGCATCAATAAGACCCTCTGAGACTGCAGTGTCTCCGTCAAGAACCGTTCCGAAGTCACCGACAAGAGTTCCCGAAGAAAGCATTAGCTCTCGCATTCTGTTCTCCGAAATTCGAGAATGTCTGCAAACAAATGAAATTATTCTTTCCTGCATGTTCTGAAAGTAGGCTAGCTGTTGAGGCACACCTATTATAAGACCGTTAGTGCGTACGGGATGTAACGTCATAGTTGCTGTTCCCGAGATAAACGATTTATCAGCACTTACTGCAAGCGGAACACCGATTGAATGTCCGCCGCCGATAACTATAGAGACAACCGGCTTATTGATTCCAGCTATTAATTCCGCTATTGCCATACCTGCCTCAATATCACCGCCGACGGTATTAAGAATGAGGAGAAGACCATTGATACTGTCATCACAGCTGACAGATATGAGCTTGGGAATAATATGCTCATATTTTGTGGTTTTAATTTCCGGTGACAAATTATGATGTCCCTCTATCTGTCCTATGATGCTTATGCAGCAGAACAGCTTATTATTGTATTTTACGAAAAAGCTGCCATCATCATTGATACTGCCACATCCGGCAACCTCAGCATTGTCAGCGTCCGTTTCCGGATCTACATTAAAAATACCTCTCATAAAAACAATACCTTCCTTCATATAATCCCTCCGCTGCAATTATTGTTAACATTTTTATCAATTTTATGCTGTTATTGCAAAATACACATTGACAAGTTTATTTTGCGGTATTAAAATAATAATATTAATTTGGTATAGGAGAAGGATTATGGCTCTCACTCTTGCACAAAAAATCATAAAAAATCATCTTGTCTGCGGCGAAATGATTCCCGGAAAAGAAATCGGATTAAAAATAGACCAGACTCTCACTCAGGATGCTACAGGTACAATGGCATATCTTCAGTTTGAAGCTATGGGTATTGAGAGAGTAAAAACTGAACTTTCTGTAGCATATATTGATCACAATACATTACAGAACGGCTTTGAAAATGCTGATGACCATCAGTTTATTCAATCTGTAGCACAGAAAAGAGGTATCAGATTTTCAAGACCCGGCAACGGCATCTGTCACCAGGTACATCTTGAAAGATTCGGCGTTCCCGGAAAAACTCTTTTAGGTTCAGACAGTCACACACCTACCGGCGGCGGAATCGGTATGCTTGCAATGGGAGCAGGCGGACTTGATGTAGCTGTTGCAATGGGCGGTGGTACGTACTATATTCCCATGCCTACAATAGTTAACGTTGAGTTAAAAGGCAAGCTTCAGCCTTGGGTTGCCGCAAAGGATATAATCCTTGAGGTTCTCAGAATCATGTCTGTTAAAGGCGGTGTCGGAAAGATCATAGAATATACAGGTGAAGGTGTAAAGACTCTTTCTGTACCTGAACGTGCAACTATCACAAACATGGGCGCTGAGCTTGGTGCAACAACTTCAATTTTCCCTTCTGATGAAATCACATACAGCTTCCTCAAGGCTCAGAACAGAGAGGATGCCTATACAGAACTCTCTGCTGATGATGGGGCTGTCTATGACGAGCATATCATAATCGAGCTTGACAAATTGGCTCCAATGGCAGCAATGCCCCATATGCCTGACAATGTAAAAACGGTTGAAGAAATCGGAAATATTGCAATCGATCAGGTATGTATTGGTTCTTGTACTAATTCTTCCCTTCTCGATATGATGAAGGTTGCAGCTATTCTTAAGGGCAGAACCGTTGCCTCCAATGTCAGTCTTTCCATTGCACCCGGATCAAAGCAGGTTCTCACAATGCTTGCCGAAAACGGTGCACTTGCGGACATGATTGCATCCGGTGCCAGAATTCTTGAAAGCGCATGCGGTCCTTGCATTGGTATGGGTCAGTCACCCAATTCAAAGGGTGTTTCACTCAGAACCTTCAACAGAAATTTCGAAGGCAGATCCGGCACTGCAGATGCAGGAGTTTATCTTGTAAGCCCTGAGGTTGCAGCAGCTTCTGCAATAAACGGCTGTCTTACAGACCCCAGAACACTCGGAGAAATGCCTGAAATTGTTATGCCTGAGAAGTTCCTTATCAATGATAATATGGTGCTTCTTCCGGATTCTGTTAACGATGCAGCTGACAGAATTATAAAATATGGTCCTAACATCAAATCAGTACCCGTAGGCAAAACTCTCGGAAATGAAATTACTGCCAAGGTTATGCTCAAGGTTGAGGATAATATCACAACCGACCACATTATGCCCGCAGGAGCAAAGATACTTCCCTACCGTTCAAATGTACCCTACCTTTCAAAATTCTGTTTCGGTGTATGCGATACTCAGTTCCCCGAAAGATGTCTTAATGAAGGCGGCGGATTTATTGTCGGCGGAGCAAACTACGGCCAGGGTTCCTCGAGAGAGCATGCTGCCCTTGTTCCACTCTATCTCGGTATAAGAGCTGTTATCACAAAATCCTTTGCAAGAATGCATAAGGCAAACCTTATTAACTCCGGTATAATTCCTCTTACCTTTGTATGTGAAACTGACTATGATAAAATCTCTGAGGGCGATACATTAACACTTGAAGGCATTGATACCGCAGTTGCATCTGCAGCTAATGTCATTCTCAAAAATGTCACAAAGAATGAAACATATGAGCTTTCACTTGACTTATCCGAGCGTGCAAGACAAATTCTTCTTGCAGGCGGTATGCTCAATTACACAGCAAATAACTAAAAGATTGGATTGATATAAATGTTTGAAGAAAAAATTTCTCAGGCTCTTGAAGCATATGAAAAACTTCTCAGAGAGCAGCTTGAAAGAAACGAAAGAATCAAGGAAAACAAGGATTTTCTTGATTTCAAGTCACTTGATAAAATCATTATCGGTGTCTGCGGCGGTGACGGAATAGGTCCCGTTATCACAAATGAGGCTGCACGTGTACTCACCTTCCTGCTGAAAAAAGATGTCGATGCGGGAAAAATTGAATTCAGAACAATTGACGGACTTACCATAGAAAACCGCATTGCTAAGATGCAGCCCATTCCCGATGACGTGCTCGCTGAACTGAAAAAATGCCACGTTATTCTCAAGGGCCCCACAACTACACCTCAGGCAGGTGCCGGTCATCCCAACATCGAGAGTGCTAATGTTGCTATGAGAAAGGCTCTTGATCTCTTCGCAAATCTCCGCCCAGTTCGTATTCCTGAGGAAGGAATCGACTGGACATTCTTCCGTGAAAATACAGAAGGTGCTTATGCGGTAGGCTCAAAGGGGGTCAATGTTACCGATGAGCTTGCAATGGACTTTGTTGTAACAACAACCGAAGGAACTGAGAGAATTGCCAAGCTTGCATATAACTACGCAAGAAACAATAAAAAAGAGCGAGTTTCCATTATTCAGAAGGCCAATGTCATTAAGACAACTGACGGTAAATTCCTTAATATCTGCAGAGAAATCGCAAAGGATTATCCCGAAATCATCACAGATGAATGGTACATTGACATAACCACAGCAAAGCTTATTGATAAAAAACGCAGAAAAGATTTCAAGGTATTCGTTCTTCCCAATCTTTACGGGGATATCATTACAGATGAGGCTGCGGAATTCCAGGGCGGTGTCGGCACGGCAGGCAGTGCCAATATCGGTAAGCGCTATGCTATGTTTGAAGCTATTCACGGCTCAGCTCCGAGAATGGTTAACGAAGGCAGAGCCCAGTATGCTGATCCTTGTTCAATGCTCAGAGCTGCAGCAATGCTTCTGTCACACATAGGCTATATAGAGGAAAGCGAAAATCTCGATAAAGCTATAGACATCTGCATGGCAGACAAATCGATGACAATTACCGGTCGCGCAGACGGCTGTACCTGCAGCGAGTTCGGAAATTACATTATGGATACACTTTTAAAAATCACAACCGATAAGGAATAATCAGATGAAGGATTCTAAAGAAATTTCCTCTTCAGTAATATCCAGATTACCGAGATATTACAGATTCTTATGCGATTTGTATAACAGTGGAATCAATCGCATATCATCAAAAGAGCTGGCTTCTATAATGGGCTTCACGGCATCACAGATTCGCCAGGATTTCAACTGCTTCGGCGGCTTCGGACAACAAGGCTACGGATATAATATTGAGCAACTAATCGGTGAATTTGCCGGAATTCTGGGACTTAACGAGCTTAAAACAGCAATTCTTATCGGCGCAGGAAATCTTGGTCGTGCTGTTGCCAGTCAGATGTCATTTGAAGATAAGGGATTTAAGCTGATCGGTATCTTTGACTGTGATCCTCTCTATAACGGAATTAAAATCAGAGAGGTACCCATTTCAACCGATGATGCTATCCCCGACTTCTGTAAGGAACATAAACCCGATATGGCTGTGCTTTGTCTCCCTGCCGATAAAGCACCGGATATGGTTGATATGCTTGTAAATCTCGGAGTAAAAAGCTTCTGGAATTTTTCACATTACGATATTCTCAGAAAATATCCTGAGCTTAATGTTGCTAATGTTCATCTTAGCGACTCTCTTATGACGCTTTCGTTTATTATCAAAAACAACACAGGAGAATCACTATGATTAAAGTTGTTAGTCTCGATATACTTGACCTTATAGGTTTTCAATCGGGAATACTTTTTGTACTCAGAGAAACTCAGAACAATGACTCGGTAAAAGTATCCTTTTACAGTTTTGATATAGAAACAAAATCAATTGCTACTGTAACAAAGAATGCATATCTGCTGACAAAATTCGGCAGCGCATATGCACCTATTGCAAAGCAATTGGGGGATTATGTATCCTGTGATGCTGCAAAACTGTGGAACGGTCACACCTTTATAATTTACTCAACCGGTGAAACCGGAATTTTTGATGAGCACGGAAATCTTATCAGAACGGCAGATCTTATCTATAAAAATTCCCCTGCCAGAGATGTAGCTGTTGACAACAACTATATATGGAGCGTCGTTCCTGAGCAGAATCTAATCGTCAAATATTCTCTGCTTCAGAACAGAGTAATAATGAGAATCGGCGGTGACAGCTCTGACACCTTCGCACACCCTGTTTCTGTCAGCGAATATGACGGCTATCTTTATGTGTGCAACAAAGCTTCAAAGAAGATTAATCGCATAGATCTTAAAAATTTTCATGTTGAAGATTACAAGGAGTTTGATGAATCAGTATATAACTATGTTCGTGTGGATGACAGCGAATTTGTTATTCTTGATTCAGGAGTATACTTATTGTAATTGTAAAATTCGACGATCTTTTTTTGTTTATACTTACAAAATTATATTTTTTTCTACATTGTATTTGCATTTGACGTTATAAAATGATAGTATAATTACAGCATTATTCTTAGTTATACTGTTAACGGGAATGTATATCAGCATATTTTTGGCACCCTTGTTATCGGTATAACAAGGGTGCTTTTTTATTATCACGGCATATTTACGGCCAAATCAGGAGGAATGTTCAACATGAAACTTGTTTACGGAATCAAAGACAAACCCAATTTCGGAAAGTTGATTATTTTTGCCATCCAGCAGTTACTTGCAATAATGGCAGCAACCCTTGTTGTTCCCATTATTATCAACGGTAATGCAGGCCTTGAAGGCGAAAATGCTATGAGCACTGCTGCTGCACTTTTCGGTGCAGGTATAGGCACACTTATATATGTCCTTTTTACAAGAAAAAAAAGCCCCGTTTTCCTCGGTTCATCCTTTGCGTTTATAGGATCTATGACATCTGCTTTTGCAGGCGCAGTATCTGTTGCTGCAGGTTATGCAGGTCTGATTTTAGGCGCTGTGCTGGCAGGTCTTGTTTATGTTCTTATTGCTATTATAGTTAAATTTGCAGGCGTCGGCTGGATAAATAAAATAATGCCTGCTGTTGTTATCGGACCTACTGTTGCTATAATCGGTCTTTCCCTTGCCGGAAATGCTATCGGCGATCTCCAGAAGGCAAATTCAGGTGGCGATTCAAGACTTGCAATTCTTTGTGGTATTATAACTCTTATTGTAACAATGTTAGCATCTACCTACGGAAAAAAAGGTATGAAGCTTATTCCCTTTATCATTGGTATACTTGCAGGATATGTGACTGCAGGCATAATTACTGCTATCGGCATTGCAACTGATAATCCCGCACTTCTCATTTCCGATTTCTCCCCTATCACAGCATTATGGGCAGACGGAATAACTATCAATACCTTTGTATCTGCACCTGACTTCACATTCATAACTGCAATTAACGGCTTCAAGGAAATTGATTTCACTTATATAAGCACACTCCTTGCTGCATATGTACCGGTTGCTTTTGTTGTATTTGCAGAACACATTGCAGACCACAAAAATATTTCTTCAATTATCGAAAATGATCTCCTTGAGGATCCGGGACTCAGCAACACTCTCCTCGGTGACGGTGTCGGTTCTATGGTAGGTGCTTTCTTCGGAGGATGTCCCAACACAACCTACGGTGAATCTGTCGCTTGCGTGGCCATCACACGAAATGCTTCAGTAGCAACAATTATCACCTCTGCAATTCTCGCTATTATCATCTCCTTCTGCAATCCTTTTGTTGCATTTGTTAATTCTATTCCCTCCTGTGTTATGGGTGGTGTATGTATGGCACTTTACGGATTTATTGCTGTCAGTGGACTTAAGATGATCCAGAAGGTCGATCTTGAAAAGAACAGAAATCTTTTTGTTGTTTCCGCTATTTTTATCAGCGGTATCGGCGGACTTGCAATATCCTTCGGTGAGGTCACAATTACTACAATTGCTTGCTCACTTATACTCGGTATTATCATTAATATACTTCTTTCAAAGGAAAAGGAAGAAGTATAATCAATTTCAATAAAATATCATTGTGCCGTTATACTCAATTGAGTTATAACGGCATTTTTCTATTGAATTCAACCTTTATATATAGTATAATTCATTTGTAACAAAACATCCGGAGGACTAATTATGATTCACTATATCGAAAACGATTTTTTCAAGGTCGGAGTAAAAGAAGCAGGCTGTGAGCTTACAAGCGTTTATTCAAAAAAAGCTGATTACGAATATTTGTGGCAGGGGGATGAAGCTGTATGGTACGGACAGTCACCTATCCTCTTCCCTATTGTCGGCAGATTGATTGATGACAAATATTTCTTCAACGGGAAAGAATATACAATGCCCAAGCACGGTTTTGCACGAAAGACCGACTGGACATTACTTAATAATGACAGCGATTCAATGTCATTTATTCTCTCTGAATCCGAAGAAACTCTTAAGCTTTATCCATTTGAGTTCGATCTTATTGTTACTTATACACTTGATGATAACAAGCTTACCGTATCACATAATGTTGTTAATAAAAATGAATATGATATGTACTTCTCTCTCGGCGCGCATCCCGGGTTTAACTGTGAAATCGGAGATTCTCTTGTTTTCGATGAAAATGAAACTCTGGATACCGAAAAAATTGACCTTGTTAATTCATTAAGACTCCCTGAAACTTTTAATGTCCTTAACAATGAAAAGGAAATTGTTATTACAGAATCAATCTTCAATGAGGATGCATTGATTCTTCACGACATTAAATCGGAAAATATCACTCTTAAGCATAAAAACGGGAAAAATACCGTAAAATTCAATATGGGCGGTTCACCCTATCTCGGAATCTGGGCAAAGCCTGCTGCACCCTATGTCTGCATTGAGCCCTGGTACGGTGTAAACGATTCCTTTGAAAAGAAGGATGATATATCAAAAAAGGATGCTATCAACAAGTTAGCGTCAGAAGAAATTTTTACCTTTATCTGGTCTGCAGAATTTATTGATTAAATATTGACAGAACTGAATAAAAATTATAAGATTATATTATAAAAAAACGGGAGAAAATATTATGGATGAATTCACACCTGAAATAGTTTCAATATTTGATGAAAACGGAAATGAGCATCTTTTTGAAGAGCTTGACCGTATTGAAACCGAAAAAGGAAAGTTTGTTGCTTTATTACCCTATGCAGAATCTGAAACTGATAATCAAGATGAAGACAATGAACTGATTATTCTTAGAGTAACTGAAGAAAACGGAGAGCTTTATCTCGAACCGATTGAAAACGAAAATGAATTCTTCGAAATCGGAGAGATCTTTGAAGAACGCTTAAGCGAAATGTTTATCTTTGAGGAAGATAACGATATTTAATTGTCTACCTGCCTTGTGCGATAAATATACAGTTATATTAACCCAACACACATTTTCAGGGAATTAATCTCTGATTGCGGATTGCAGACCTCCCGATGTATCGGACGAAGGGAGCGTGAACCAATCAGGATGGTACCCACCTGCTTGAGAGCAGGTTATTATCGCTGTATACGGCAAGGCGGGGCTGTTTATAAAAAAAGGACTGCATTTTATATGCAGTCCTTTTTTATTTTGAGACATCTGAATAATTTTATTTTTCTGATGCTTTTCTTATGAATCTCTTGAAGAATGCAACTCCGTCGGACATAGAGCTTACGGGAATTCTTTCATTAGTACCATGTGTGGTCAACAAAAGTCCGGTATCTACCAGGAAGGGAGAATATCTGTAAATATTCTCACAGACTCTTTCATAATGACAGGCATCAGTACCACCCATAACAAGATAGGGAGCCACAATATTGTCAGAATTCATCCCCATACAAATTTCTTCAATAATCCTGAAGCTTCTTGAATCAGTCGGAGAAATTTTAGAGGGATTTTTCCAACCGGGCTTAACATTGATTTCAGCCTTTTTATTCTTAATAACTTTTCTGAGATGCTTTGTGACATCCTCAATAGTCTCACCGGGATAAATACGCACATTTACATTAACGGAAGCCTTCTGGGGAAGCACATTCGGCGCGGGACTACCTGAAGCCATAGTAACACCCTGAGTTGTTCTTATAAGACTTGCAGCAGGCGGAATATAGGTCATAACCTTAGTAATAAGGGGCTTCAGAAGCTTAAGGTTACAGGTAATCAATCTCACGGGATATGAGCAATTTCTGCCGATTTTATCAAAAAGCTGCATCATCATAGGAGAAAGCTCTGCATC
>JAZRTO010000003.1:0-26824 GCA_045652065.1 Acutalibacteraceae bacterium | reverse complement strand
TGTATCGGAGTCAGAAGAATCAGAAATTCCGTTGGTATTTTCGGAGTGGTATACCTATCTTGACGGAAACTTTATGAGTCTCGGAAAATATTTTATAAATCAGTTTGACGGATATGCATTGAAGCTCGATGCTCTGTATGATCAATATTACATCGTTTATGATTATATCAATAAGGTCACACAGGTAAGGCTTAAGAACTTTGATTCTGAAAATAATCTTGTTTTTTCAATATCCGTTTTAAACCAAGGCGATGATCTTGTTAACCTTCTTCCGGATGGACTTCTGGGAGACAAAAATAAGATTGATTATAAAGTTGTAATTTCCGCGAAGGGCGAAACACTTAGCTTTGATGATAGTTATATCAGAAGTCTCATTACTGATTTATAAGGAGAGAAATTATGAAACGTATTCTTATAGCTGAAGATGAAAAATCAATACGCGAATTTATTGTTATAAACCTCAAAAGAAGCGGATTTGATGTGGTAGAGGCGGAAAACGGCGAAGAGGCATTGAGACTTTATGATGAATATAATGGTGAATTTGATATTGCTCTTCTTGATATTATGATGCCTGTTGTTGACGGACTTGAAGTATGCAAGGTGCTCAGACAGAAAAGCAGTACGATCGGTATTATCATTCTTACTGCTAAGACACAGGAGATGGATAAGGTTACCGGCCTTCTTGTTGGCGCTGATGATTATGTTACAAAGCCTTTTTCTCCCTCAGAGCTTATGGCTCGTGTTGATGCCATTTATCGGCGTGTTACACTTAACAGAGAATATGCTGAAAAGAGTCAGGAAACAAGCAGCTTAATTGAGCTTGGTGATTTTACTCTTAATCTTCGCAGCCGTTCTCTTTCAAAAAACGGTGCGCTTATTGAGCTTACACAAGTTGAATTTCAGATTATGGAATTCTTTTTTAATCATCCTAATACTGCGCTTGAAAGAAGTGAAATCCTCGGTCATGTATGGGGTAATACGTATTACGGTGATGATAAGGTTGTTGATGTTAATATAAGACGTCTGAGAATGAAGGTCGAAGATGATCCATCAAGTCCACAACATCTTACAACCATATGGGGTGTCGGATATAAGTGGCTTGTATAAAAATGTAAGGAGTGAGAAAAGATGCTGAAAAGCGGTATTACTGTCAGATGGCTTGTTACCACCATTCTGGTAATTGCTGTAATATTATCCTGTATTTCAGTATCTGTTGTTTTGCTCCTTAAGGGTTATTATTACGATACAGTTGAAACAAAATTGCAGTCTCTTGCACAAAGTAGCGTTATTGCTGACTATTTTAGTTCTTATCTTAACTCTGATGACGATGAATTTTCTGCTCGTGCTCAGGAATATGTTGATAATTTTCAGGAAATCAATATTGCTGAGCTGTGGGTTATTAACAAGCATGGTGTGCCTGTTGTTACATCCACCGGCTTTGTGTCAGAGGACGAAAAGAGCCCTGATTATGACGACGCGATTCAGTCAGACTCCGGCCGAGCCTTGTGGCAGGGGCATTCAAGCACCGGTGAGAAGGTTATGGCTATTTCCGTTCTTCTTCCCAGAACAAAGGGGATGAGTAATGGTGCTGTCCGTTACATAATTTCACTTGAACAGGTTGATTTGCAGCTGTTAAATGTTATTTTTATAGTTTTTATTGTTTCTTTGTTTGCTCTTTTGTTGGTTGTTTTCTCAGGTCTGTTCTTTGTAAGATCAATTGTTGTTCCTGTTAAGAAGCTTAATGCTGCAACGAGAAGTATCGCCGCAGGTAACTATAAGGATAAAATAGAATTATCAAACCGATATGACGATGAGCTTGCAGAGCTTGCAGAATCAATTAATTACATGACTGATGAGATAGACAGAACAGATAAGCTTAAGAATGACTTTATTTCAACTGTTTCTCACGAACTGAGGACTCCTCTTACTGCTATTAAAGGCTGGACAGAGACGCTGTTATGTATCAATGATTCCTCTGATGATACCATAAACAATGGTCTTAAGGTTATTCAGAATGAAACTGAGCGCCTTTATACTCTTGTTGAGGATCTTCTTGATTTCTCCCGTATGGAAAGCGGTAGAATGACATTACATCTTAAAAAAATTGATATTATTGCTGAGCTTGATGATGCTGTTTATGTTCTTAAGGACAGAGCCGCAAGAGAAGGAAAGGAGCTTTACTACAGTTCTCCTGATTATGCAGCTCCCGTAAATGCAGATCCTGACAGAATCAAGCAGGTTTTTGTAAATATTATTGATAATGCTATTAAATACACGCCTGCGGGCGGAAAGATTTCTATTCTGGCAATGATTGATTCAAATAAAGTCAGAATCAGGGTTGCTGATACCGGTTGCGGTATTGCACCTGAGGATTTACCTCGTATTAAGGAGAAATTCTATAAAGCTAACTTCACCACAAAGGGCTCGGGTATCGGTCTTGCTGTTTGTGATGAAATTGTTAATCTTCATAAAGGTACTCTTGAAATTACAAGCATTTACGGGGAGGGAACAGAGGTTAATATTACTCTGCCCACATTACCCGTTAATTTATCTGAAAGGAAAGACAGTTAAATGGGTAAGGAAAGTCCTATAAGCAAGATATCTGTCGGCGGACAGGCACTTATTGAAGGCGTTATGATGAACGGACCTGATGGTGTTGCGTTGTCTGTCAGACATACTGACGGTCATATTATTACAGAGGAATTTAAAGCAAAACACTTGAAGGATAAATGTAAGGTATTCGGACTTCCTTTTATAAGGGGCATTGTAAATTTCATTGAATCAATGATTATAGGTTATAAGTCCCTTATGCGTTCTGCTGAGCTTTCAGGTCAGCTTGATGCCGAAGAGGATACTGAAAAGATGTCGAAGCTTGATAAGTGGCTGAATGAACATCTCAGTCCTAAGGTTGTTACTGTTATTACCGGAGTTATGTCTGTCATTGTTGCAGTATTTTGTGTATTGTTATTTTTCTATGCGCCTACTTATCTTGTTGATATTGTAGACTCGAAGCTGCTGGGTGGTGCTATTGCTGATATTCATCCCTTCTGCGAAGGTATTATTAAAATGGTGATCATCGTTTTATATATGGTTGCTGTTTCTCAGATGAATGATATCAAGAGAGTTTTTATGTATCATGGTGCGGAGCATAAGTCCATTTTTTGCTTTGAAAAAGGACTTCCTCTTACAGTTGAAAATGTAAGAACATGTAAAAGATTTCACCCCAGATGCGGTACAAGCTTTATTTTTATTGTACTTATTACTAATGTTATTATTTCCTCTGCTACAGTTCTTATTTTTCCCGTTTTAAATTCTCCTGATTTAAGACTTATCTGGACTGCTGTTAAGATGCTCGGTATTTTACCAGTTGTAACAAGCATAAGCTATGAGCTTATCCGATATGCAGGAAAGCACGATAATATAATTACCAAGATTTTCTCAGCTCCCGGTCTCTGGATGCAGAGAATTACTACTAAAGAACCCACTGATGATATGATTGAAGTTGCCATTGCTTCAATAAAGGCTGTTGTGCCTGATGTTAAGAGTGAAGATTCTGCGGAAGTATGATGAATTGGCGACAGGCCCTGAAAAGGGGTACAGAAATTTTAACAGAAAACAATATTGATGATGCTGAATTTGATGCATATCAGTTGATTCTTACATTTTTTGATGGTGATTCTGCTATTTATTTGCTGCATTCTGCAGAAAATATCTCCGCAGGGCAAGAAGCTATATATTTTGAGTCGATTAACAGACGAATTTCAGGTGAACCGTTACAGTATATAATCGGAAAATGGGATTTTTATAAAAGTTCATTTTTTGTAGGTGAGGGTGTATTGATTCCTCGTCCTGAAACAGAAGAGCTTGTAGACAGATGTATTGATCTTATAAAAATGAATAATTTTACTGTTGTATATGATCTTTGTGCTGGCAGCGGATGTATCGGTCTTAGCATTGCTGCGGAATGTCCCGATGTTACCTGTTATCTCTTTGAGCTTTACGACAGGGCATATAACTATGCTCAAAAAAATCTTAATGAGATGAAGCTTCCTAATGTAAAGCTTATTAAGCATGATGTGCTGATGAAATATGTGGATCAACTACCTTGTGCAGACCTTATTGTATCAAATCCACCTTATATTGAGTCGTCAGAAATCTGTGAGCTTCAGAATGAAGTTCTCCGTGAACCTATTACCGCACTTGACGGCGGAGAGGACGGCTTGATATTTTATAGAGCTATTTTTGAAAACTGGAACTGCAGACTTAATGCTAACGGCTATTTTGCATTTGAATGTGGCGAAAAGCAGACTGAAGATATTATAAATCTTGCAGGAAACAGATATAGCAGTGAATCTTACAAGGATATTTACGGTAATGACAGATTTGTTATTGCAAAGAAATTATAAAGGAGAGAGATAGTATGCTGAGATATATTATGTCTTATATGAGCGGTGAGGGTGATCCGCTTGAATTTATGACGATGATATGTGTAACGGTTTTCGTTACCTTATGCTGTTTACCTGTTCATGAAGCTGCGCACGCCTGGATGGCTGAAAAGCTTGGTGACTCAACCGGCAGACTCAGCGGACGAATAACTCTCAGTCCGTTTGCTCATTTATCGTTAATGGGAACAATTATGCTGTTTTTATTCGGCTTCGGTTATGCAAAGCCGGTTCCCGTTAATATCAGAAATTTCAAGAAGAGAAAGCTCTATATGGGACTTTCAGCTCTTGCAGGCCCTGTATCCAATCTTATTCTTGCTGTTATTTTTATATTAATCGGTTATATTTGTGCCTTATTTGCAGCTCCAGAAATCACGGATGCTGTATCTGCTGCGGATATTGCAGTATCGTTCTTTATTAATGTTGGTTATTATAATATAGCACTTGCTGTGTTTAATCTTATTCCGTTTCCGCCTCTTGACGGTTCAAGAATTCTTACAATGTTTCTGCCCGATAGGATTTATTATCGCGTGATGCAGTATGAAAGATATCTTTTTTATGCACTTTTTGCTCTTATTTTCCTTTTTAACAGACTGAACTTTTCCCCATTGACGGTTGTTTCTGATTTAATTTTTGACGGAATAAGTGAGGTTGCATCCTTCTTTGTAAATGTAATTGCTAACCTTTTTATGTAAGGAGATTTTATGGCAGCTATTAATTATAAGATCGAGGTTTTTGAAGGTCCTATGGACTTACTTCTTCATCTTATATCTAAACATAAATTGAATATATATGATATTCCGATTGCTATACTCGTTGAGCAATATCTTGCAGTTGTCGATGAAATGAAGGAAGCGGATCTTGAGGTTGCCAGTGAATTTCTTGAAATGGCTGCGCGTCTTGTTTACATCAAAACAGTTTCTTTGTTGCCTGTATATGATGAAGGCGAAAAGCTGAGGAAGGAGCTCAGCGGTGAGCTTATAGAATATGCGGAATGTAAGCGTGTTGCTGTTGCACTTTCACAGCAGACGGGCGGATTCAACTGCATATCCCGTCCGCAGGAAAGCTTTGAGGTTGATATGACGTATAAACGTGTTCATGATTCACTTGAGCTTCTTGAGGCTTATATGCGTGTTGTAGGTAAACGTCTTCGTAAAATTCCTCCGCCTTTGGATTCTTTTAAGGCAATTGTTGTTAAAAAAATTGTTTCTGTATCAGCTAAGATTAAAAATATCGTAACAGCTCTGTCTATCGGCGGAAAGAAGAAATTTTCTGATATTATAAGCGCCTCCGAAAGCAGATCTGATATGGTTGCTGCTTTTCTTGCAATTTTAGAACTTGCAAAAACTAAGCATGTTGTTTTGTCGGGAGACGGACAGAATGTTGAGATTGAATTGATAAAGGTTCCGGAAGGAGAACTTGATTTTGACTGAAAATGCTATTAATCTGAAAAATACGGTTGAAGCTATAATATTTGCTTCCGGTGAGCCTATAGACAGAATACGGCTTGTTGAAGCTCTCGGGTGCAGCCCCGAAAGACTTGATAATATTATCAGGGAAATTGCTTCTGAATATGATGAGCGGGGGAGTGCCGTTCAGCTTCTGTCTCTTGGTGCAGAAGTACAGTTTGTAACCAGACCAGAATATGCGGCCGCTGTGAGAAACGTACTTGATATGAAGCGCAATCAGCCCTTATCAAATGCAGCCTTTGAGGTTCTTGCAATTGTTGCATACAATCAGCCCGTTACCAAGGCCTTTATTGAGCAGGTAAGAGGTGTAGATTGCAGCGGTGTTGTTAATACCCTTTGTCAGAGAAACCTTATTGAAGAAGCAGGAAGACTTGACTTGCCGGGCAGACCTCTGTTATACTGTACAACAACAGATTTTTTGAAATGCTTCTGTATGACTACCCTTGCAGAGCTTCCCGATATTCCTGATACTAAGGCTGCAGCAACAGCTCTTGAAAATATACATAATGATGAATCTGTTATTACCGGACAGATGTCAATTTTATAAATGAGGTGAAACCATTGATAGTATTAAAGATAATCGGCTGTATTATTCTGGCTGTTATTGCATTGATTATGCTCGTTTTGTGCATTAAAGTCAGGATTTTTGCTGAATATTCAGAAATTGATACAAGAGTCAGAGTTCAATGGTTATTTCTTAAAAAGCCGCTGTATCCTTCTGCGGCTAAAGGCTCAAAAGGTAAAGCAAAAGATAGTGTAGATTCAAAGGGAGATGCTCCAGCACAGCAGAATACCGAAACCGAGGAAAGTGCTGAGGCTGTGGCTTCACCTGATGAACAAAAAGCGACTGATGATAGTGCATCACAGGCTGATAGCAACAGCGATCAATCGCCTGAATCTACGCCAAAACAGAAAAATAATCTTCTGAAAACTCTTTATGATGCACACGGAATTGACGGGCTTTTATTGATTGTTAATCGAACCTTCAGTTATCTCGGTACGTATTTCGGAGATCTTTCAAAGTCTCTTGTTATTGATGAACTGTATGTAGATGTTCGTTGCACAAAGAAGGATGCCGCATCAACGGCAATATATTACGGAGAAGTTTGTTCTGCTTTGTTTCCAATGTTAGGGGCACTTGTCAGTAAATATAAAGTAAGAAAATACGATGTAAATGTTTATCCTGATTATTTAGCAAGACAATCTTCTGCATCTTTTGCTGTATCTATGCATTTATATCCTATTCATCTTACAGGAGTAACGGTTTTGTTCGGATGCAGGATGCTTTTTAAGGTACTGCTCCGTTTGTTTTGGAAAATTTTTCTGCCAAATAAGAAAGAAAACGCAGAAAATTCAAATAAGGTCGGTTCTCAGAAGCCGATAACTGAAAAATAAAAGAAAGAGAGTGTATTAAAATGAAGGATCAGTCAGCAGCAGGAATTCTTGCAACAACAATTGAAAAGGTTCGTCAGTTAGTAGATGTCAGCACAATAGTTGGTGAGCCCATTGCATTGTCTGATGAAATTACAGTAATTCCCGTATCAAAGGTTACATATGGCTTTGCATCAGGTGGTTCTGATTTCCCCTCAAAGAATAACACACAGCTTTTCGGTGGCGGAGGCGGTGCAGGTGTTACAATTAACCCTGTAGCTTTCCTTATACTTAAAAACGGTGAGGTTACTCTTAAGCATATTACCTCAAATGACAATGCAGCAGAGCGTTTTGTTGATATGGTTCCTGAGGTAATTGATAAGGTAAGTACTGTTGTTTCAAAGGTTAAGTCAGCAGACAAATAAATTATAAATTTAATATCATATTTTTAAGGTTGGTGAGAAAATATATGCTCAGCAGCCTTAAAGGTGTTATTGTCAATGAAAGGTTTTATATGGCAGAATTAATCAGATTACAAAAGCATATGGCAGACTGTGGTGTTGCCTCCAGAAGAAAATCTGAGGAGCTTATTGCTCAGGGTAAGGTTAGAGTTAACGGTCAGATAGCATCTATCGGTGATAAGATTGACCCTAAAAAGGATACTATCAGTGTTAACGGAAGAAAGCTTACAAGAGAAACTAATTATGTATATATAATGTTACATAAGCCCCGCGGATATGTTACTACAATGAGCGATGAAATGGACAGAAAATGTGTTGCTGAGCTTGTTGCAGATATAGGAAAAAGAATTTATCCGATAGGACGTCTTGACAGAGACTCGGAAGGCTTGCTTCTGTTTACAAATGATGGCGAATTTGCAAATGCAATGACTCATCCCTCAAGACATATCGCAAAAACCTACAGAGTAAGCGTCAAGCCTGCTATTACTGAGGATCAGCTTACTATTCTCACATCCTCTCTTATGATAGACGGCAGACAGACTGTACCTGCTGATGTGCGAATTGTCAACAAGGAAGCTGAAAAAACAACTCTTGAGATTATTTTATATGAAGGACGTAATCGTCAGATCAGACGTCTTTGTGAGGAAGCAGGACTTGATACTGCGAGACTTAAGCGACTTGCTATAGGTCAGCTGAAGCTCGGAGGTCTTAAGGTTGGCGAATACAGACATCTGACACATGAGGAAGTCAGTCTTCTTAAGCGCCAGTCCGGTTCGTATTAATGGTATAAAGGAAGTTTAACTATGGTTAAAAGTATGACAGGCTACGGTCGTGCAGTTGATACTATCGGCACATTTACCGTTACCGTTGAAATAAAAAGTGTAAATCACAGATATTTTGAGTTTTCACCAAAGGTTTACAGAGCCTATTCCTTCCTCGAGGAAAAGCTTAAGACATTTGTGCAGCAGTATATTTCCCGTGGAAAGGTTGACTGCTATATTCAGATTGAGAATGAGGCAACTGATGAGTGTATTGTTAAAGTAAATCATTCTTTGGCATCCGGTTATATCAATGCTTTCAAAGAAATTGCTGATACATATGAGCTTGAAGCTGATGATGTTTTTGAAAATCTTATCAGCAGAAGTGATATTTTTTCAGTTCACAAAAATGAAGCTGATGAGGAAGCAGTCTGGAATGCTGTAAGTCAGGTTTTGAAAGCTGCCATTGATTCGTTTATTAATATGAGAATCATTGAGGGTGAAAAGCTTAAGGCTGATATATTCAACCGTGCAGATTCAATACTTGAAAACGTTGCTTTTATTGAAGAGCGCTCACCTCAGACTGTTGCTGAATATAATGATAAGCTCAAAAAGCGCATTCAGGATTTGATAGGTGATACAGAGGTTGATGAACAGAGACTTCTGACTGAAGCTGCAATATTTGCAGATAAAATTGCTGTTGCAGAGGAAACAGTAAGACTCAGAAGCCATATTGACCAGCTCCACAGCTTCTTCGAGCTCGACAGACCCATAGGCAGGGACCTTGATTTTCTCATTCAGGAAATCAATCGTGAAACCAATACTATCGGCTCAAAGGCAACTGATCTTGAAATATCAAAGCGTGTTATCAGCATCAAGTCTGATATTGAAAAGATTCGTGAGCAGGTTCAGAATATAGAGTAATAAGGTGGCAGGAATGAAGCTTATAAATATCGGTTTCGGAAATCTTGTAAATGCTGAACGTGTTGTGGCTGTTGTTTCTCCCGATTCTGCGCCGGTCAAAAGAATCATTCAGAATGCCAAGGAATCCGGAAAACTGATTGATGTAAGCCAGGGCAGAAAGACAATGTCTGTTGTTTTTACTGATACTGAACATGTAATTCTTTCTTATCTTAAGGCTGATAAAATATCGGAGAAATTTGAAGAAACAGACGAAGACAAAGAGGGTTAAAAATGAATTGTAAAAAAGGCTCGATAATTATTCTTTCAGGCCCGTCGGGTGCAGGCAAGAATACTGTATATGATGAACTTGTAAAAAAATGTGATAACATTGCTCAGACAATTTCGGTAACAACAAGAAGTCCCCGTGAAAACGAGAAGTATGGCGTAGATTATTACTTTGTATCTGTCGAGAGATTTAAGGAATTGATTGCGGACGAAGCTCTGATTGAATATGTAAAATATGGTAATAATTATTACGGTACATTAAAAAGTGAAATTGCACGTCTTACTTCTGACGGAAAGACGGTTATCCTTGTTATAGAAGTAAACGGTGCAGCAAATATTAAGAAGGCTATCCCTGAATCCACATCCGTGTTTATTGTTCCTCCGTCGATTGATGAGCTTAGATACAGAATTGTATCCAGAGGACAGAACACTGAAAGTGAAGTTGAAACACGTATTTCTATAGCTGTTGAAGAAATGAAATATAAAGATAGCTATGATTACTGTGTTGTAAATGATGATCTTGAAAATTGTGTAAATGAAATTTTTAAAATAATAAATTCTATTTAAGTTAGGAGATAATTAATATGATTAACATTGATTTAAGTGAACTTCTCACAGATGATTTAAGCAGATATGCTCTGGTTATTGGTGTAGCAAAGCGTGCTGTTGAAATTATTGATGAAGAAAATGAAGAAATCAGACACATGAGTGAAAACGACAGAAAGATGAAGACTTCTGATTTCAACAGAATGTATTACGGCACAGAAAAGCCCGTTAGCCTTGCTGTTGAAGAGCTTCGTAACGGTGAATTCAAGATTAATCAGCCTCAGGTAAAATAAGACCGAGGTGTGTGCGTTGAAATCGGCTTTAATTGCTCTTGTTGCTGTTGAAAACTGCAGCTACAGCTTTGATAAATTATTTTCATACAGAGTACCGTTAAATTTTTCGGAAATGCTGATCCCCGGTATGCGCGTTCTTGTGCCATTCGGCAGAGGGAGTGCTCTCAGACAAGGCTTTGTTTTTGACATCAGGACTGAAGAGATGTCAGATGAAGTTACCTTAAAGGATATTTCCTCTGTTCTTGATGCTGAGCCTTTGTTATCCTCAGAAATGATAAAGCTGGCTGAATGGATAAGGGATTGCTGTTTTTGTACTTATTTTGTTGCTGCAAAAGCTCTTTTACCCGGCGGAATGTGTCTTAAAACTGAAAAGATATATTCTCTTTCTGAAAGCTTGATGAAGGATAGATATGAGTTTCTCTCATCAGATGAGAAGGCTGTTGTTGATTTTATCAGCAGAAAAAAAACTGCGGTCAGAGAGTCTGCAATTTTCAAGCATTTAGGTTTTTCTGCGGATACATTGCTTCTTAAAAGAATGGTTCGTAATAAAATTCTTTCTGAATCTGTTGATGCTTTTTCAAAGGTTCGGGATTTGTCGATATCTCTGATCAGATTAAGTGAGCGATTTCTTGAAGGAGATTTTTGCAGCCTTACGGCAAAACAGATAGAAGCTGTAAATGTTGTTCGTGATATCGGTGCTGCTTCCTCAAAAGAAATTTCTTATTTCAGCGGTGTAGGGGAGTCTGTTATCAGAGCTCTTATCAAAAAGCAGGTTTTTGAATGTTTTTCTGTTCCGGTTAAGCGAGAGATTAAGTCTGATTCCGTAACTGAATATGTTAAGCCTGTGTTATCTGCAGAACAACGTAAAGTGTATGAACGTATACTTGAGTCTTATAATAAGCGTGATTTCAATACATCCCTGCTGTTCGGTGTTACCGGCAGCGGAAAAACAAGTGTATATCTTGAACTTATAGACTATGTGTTGAGTGAAGGTAAATCTGTAATTGTGCTCGTTCCTGAAATTGCACTTACACCTCAGACATTTTCTATCTTTTCATCTCGTTATAAAAACAATGTTGCTGTTCTTCACAGTGCTTTATCTATGGGTGAACGCTATGATGAATGGAAGCGTATCAGCTCAGGACAGGCTAAGGTTGTTATCGGAACCAGAAGTGCAGTTTTTGCACCTGTGAATAATCTTGGACTTGTTATCATAGATGAAGAGCAGGAGCATACATATAAATCCGAAATGTCCCCTCGATATAATGCAAAGGAAGTCGCGAGATTCCGATGCAGATATAATGATGCATTTTTATTGTTCGCATCAGCAACGCCTTCCGTTGAAACCTATGCAAAGGCAGTTAACGGAAAAATGCTTTTGTGTGAACTTATCGGAAGATACGGTAAATCACAGCTGCCGCAGGTGAAAACTGTCGATATGACGGATAAGTCACTTTTATCTTCATTTTTTGCCATAAGTGATCCGTTAGCTGATGAAATTGAATTGAATCTAAAAAATAAGGAAAAGTCTATTTTGCTTGTAAACAGAAGGGGCTATAACACTTTTGTTGTCTGTAGTGACTGCAAAAATGTTGTGACCTGTCCTAAGTGCAGTATATCAATGACATATCATTCTGCAAATAATCGTCTTATGTGTCATTATTGCGGATATTCATTGTCGTTTACCGAAAAATGTCCCACCTGTGGTGCAGAAAATATCAGATACTCGGGATACGGTACTCAGCGCGTTGAGCAAGAGATCAGTGTGCGGTTCCCGGAGGCAAAGGTCATTAGGATGGATGCTGACACCACTGCTAATAAGAATGGTCACGAAAAGGTTCTGTCTGCATTTGCTGAAGGTGAATATGATATACTTATAGGTACGCAGATGGTGGCAAAGGGACTTGATTTTCCTGATGTGACACTTGTCGGCATTACCTCTGCTGATAAAGAATTGTATAATAACGATTTCAGATGCTCGGAACGCTCATTTGATCTTATAACCCAGGTTGTAGGTCGCGCAGGCAGAGGAACAAAAAAAGGAAGAGCTGTAATCCAGACGCTTGTTCCCGAAAATCCGATTATTGATGTTGCATCAAAGCAGGATTACAAAAAATTCTATAAGAACGAAATAATAATGCGCAAAGCTCTGGTTTATCCGCCCTTTTGCGATTTGTGTGAAATCAGCTTTTCCGGTGCGGATAGTCAGCTTGTTGTTAATTGTGCAGCGGCATTTTTTGAAAAATTTATCAAACTAACAGAAACTGAATACTCTGATCTGAAGGTGATTGTTTTAGGTCCTATGGCTCCGAAGGTGTCAAAGATAAACGATCTGTTCAGACAGAGAATATTAATAAAGTGCAGAAATAATTCAGCTTTCAGAGAGCTGATCAGCAGCTTGCTTAAAGAAATTTACAACGATAAATTGTATAAAAACATCGGCGTATATGCAGATATTAATCCGGAAAACCTAAATTAAAGAAAAAGGTGACTAAAATGGCAATCAGAAATATAAGAACTGAAGAAGATCCTGTTCTCAGAAAGGTCAGCAGAAGGGTTGAAAATTTTGATGAAAAGCTCTTTCTGATCCTTGATGATATGAAGGATACCCTTATAAAATCTCAAGGGATAGGTCTTGCTGCTGTTCAGGTAGGTATACTCAGAAGAATTGTTCTTGTAAACTTTGACGGCAGAATTATTGAGCTTATTAACCCTGAAATTATTGAAAAGGACGGACAGCAGATTGAGCCCGAGGCTTGTCTTTCTGTTCCTCATAAGGCAGGAAAGACACTCCGTCCAAAGACAGTTACTGTAAAGGCACAGAACAGAAACGGTCAGTGGTGCATCTATAAGGGTACAGATCTGCATGCAAGATGCTTCTGTCATGAGCTTGATCATCTTGACGGAAAGCTGTTCCTTGATAATCTTGCTCCCGGTGAAAGCGTTTACTTTACAAGAGATTACGATTAAGGGGGACAATATGAAAACAGTTGTATTTATGGGAACTCCCGATTTTGCTGTTCCTGCCCTGAAGGCTCTTGCCGATTCATCGGAATATGATGTAAAGCTTGTTATTTCACAGCCTGATAAGCCGCAAGGCAGAAAGCAGATTCTGACCCCTTCACCTGTAAAGCAGCTGGCTTTACAGTATGGTTTTGATATATATCAGCCTGAAAAGCTGAAATCTGATGAAGCGTTTGAAAAAATAAACTCTATTGCTCCTGATTTTATTGTGGTTTCTGCTTACGGTAATATTCTGCCTCAGCGTATACTTGATATTCCGAGATTCGGCTGTGTTAATCTTCACGGTTCTTTGCTGCCGAAATACAGAGGTGCGGCTCCCATACAATGGAGTGTGATAAATGGTGATAAGCTCACGGGTGTTACAACAATGCTTATGGATGCCGGACTTGATACCGGCGATATTCTTCTTACATCAGAAAAGGTAATTTCTGAAAATGAGACCGCGGGCGAGGTTTTTGATGCTCTTGCTGATTTATGCCCCGAGCTTCTGATTAAAACCCTGATAGGTCTTGAGAAGGGAAGTATCACTCCTGTAAAGCAGGACAATGATAATGCAACATATGTGTCTGTTCTTAAAAAGGAAATGTCAGTAATTGACTGGAGTTTATCTGCAGAAAGGATTCATAATCTTATAAGAGGAATGAATCCGTGGCCTGTTGCAAGAACTGCTTATAGCGGAAAAATTATGAAGATTTTTTCATCGTCCGTTTGCTTTTGTTCATCTGCTTTACCCGTCGGAACAGTTAAGGTGAAGGATGAGTGTATTTATGTTACATGCGGTAACGGAACAGTTCTTCAGTTGAAGGATATTCAGCTTGAAGGCTCAAAAAGAATGTCCGCAGCAGAGTTTCTTCGCGGAAGATCATTCCCTGAAGGCTTTTCCTTTTGTTCGGAGGGGTAATTATGTATTATAACTTTTCTTATTTTTATCTTATACTTCCGGCTCTTGTAATTTCTGTTGCTGCTCAGATAGCTGTTAAGAATGCGTATAAGAAAATGTCGGAGGTTTATTCTAAGAGCGGTTATTCAGGTGCACAGGCTGCTCTTGCAGTACTAAAGTATTACGGTATTTCCGGTGTTCGTGTTGAGCAGTGCAGCGGAAAGCTTTCAGATCATTATGATCCAAAAAATAACGTAATCCGACTTTCTGAGGGCGTTTTTTCCTCCACATCAATTGCTGCAATCGGCATTGCTTGTCACGAGGCAGGTCATGCTGCACAGCATGCGCAAGGATATCTGCCTATAAAAATTCGCAATTCTATTCTCCCGGTATGTCAGATTGGTTCATATGCAGGTATTCCGCTTGCTATGCTTGGCTTTATTCTCAGCTTTGAAGCGTTAGTCTTTATCGGACTGTTGCTCTATTCGTTTATTATGATTTTTCAGCTGGTAACCTTGCCTGTCGAATTAAATGCAAGTAAACGCGCAATCGCAGTTATAGAAGAAACCGGACTTCTTAAAAATGAAGATGAACTTAACGGTGCACGAAAAGTGTTGAAATGTGCTGCACTTACTTATGTTGCTGCTCTTATAACGACACTTATGAATCTTCTCCGATTCATTATGATATTTACCAGAAAAAGAAGATAATTGAAAGGAAGCTGTTATGGCTGAACCTCGCTTCGAAGCTGTAAAGCTTCTTACTAAAATAGAAAAAGATTCATCATATTCGTCAATACTTATAGCTGAGTCTTTCAGGAATATAAAGTTTGCTGACGGCAAAGATACCTCATTTGCCGTGTCGCTGGTTTATGGAGTTCTTGAAAAGAAACTTACTCTTGATTACAATATTTCTTTGTATCTGACGTCAAAAATTAAAAAGCTGAAGCCGGAAGTGCTGGCGATTATGAGAGTCGGTGCTTATCAGATTCTTTTTTGTGACAAAATTCCTGACAGTGCCGCTGTTAATGAGTCAGTGAAAATTGCAAAAAAATCTGGCTCATCCTTTGCATCAGGGCTTATTAATGCAGTTCTTCGGAAGATTTCTGCAAACGGACTGAAGCTTCCCGAAAATGATGTCAGTATAAAATATTCTGTTGATGCATCAATTGCAGAGAGTTTAATTAATGATTACGGCTATGAAACGACCGTACAAATTTTAGAAAATTACAATGGCAGAAGACCAATTTTTATCAGAGTTAATACTCTGAGGTGTAATGAAGCAGAACTCATTACATCTCTTGTCGATGAAGGTGTTCTGGTTGCAAAAACCTCTCTTGACGGGTGTCTGACTATTGAAAATACCGGAAATATTACTGAGCTTACTGCTTTCAGAAAAGGCTGGTTTTTTGTTCAGGATATGTCATCTCAGCTTTGCTGCCGTGTGTCAGGAGCAAAACCCGGGGATACAGTGGTTGATTGCTGTGCTGCTCCCGGAGGCAAAACCTTTTCTCTGGCACAATATCTAGAAAATTCCGGTAACATAATTTCTTGTGATTTATATGAGCATAAGACTAAGCTCATTGCTGATACAGCAAAGCGCTTGGGGATCAATAATGTTTCGACGGTCTGCTGTGATGCAAGAGAATTGCCGAAAAAAGTCAGCTTAGCTGATGTTGTGTTATGTGATGTGCCTTGTTCGGGATTTGGTGTAATCGGACGTAAGCCTGAAATAAGATATAAAAAATTATGTGAATTGGCAGAAATACCTGTTATTCAGAAGGAAATTTTATATTCCTGCTGTGAAATGGTTAAACCCGGCGGTACTCTTGTATATTCCACCTGCACACTTAATAAGGCAGAGAATGATTTCATTTGTGATGATTTTCTCAGAACTCATCCTGATTTTCGTGTTGCAGATGATGATTTTTATAAATCAATAACTGACAGATATATAACTGTTTTTCCTTCTTCTGTAGGTGGAGACGGATTCTTTATAGCAAAATTTATTAGAGGTATTTGATGAAAAAAGATATTTTATCGCTTAATCTCAGTGAGCTTACTGATGAAATTGTTGCATTAGGTCAGCCTAAATTCAGAGCAAAACAGATTTACAGATGGTTACATAAGTCCTTTGTTACTGATTTCAGTCAGATGTCAGATCTGTCGCTTGATCTCAGAGCTGTTCTAAATGACAATTTTGTCATTTTTGGCTGTTCTATTGAAAAAAAACTCGTTTCCGAGTATGATAGTACGATGAAGTATCTTTTCAGACTTCATGACGGAGAGTTTGTTGAATCTGTGCTTATGAAATATAAGTACGGGTATACGGTTTGCGTTTCATCTCAGGTAGGTTGCCGTATGGGATGTACCTTCTGTGCATCAACTCTTTCAGGTGTCGTAAGAAATCTTACCCCTTCTGAAATTCTTTCCCAGATTTATGCAATAAGCCGTGATAATGATATACGTGTATCGCATATTGTTATGATGGGAATGGGAGAGCCCTTTGATAATTATGATAATGTTCTGAAATTTCTGCATCTTGTTACTGATGAAAACGGTGTCAATATCAGTATGCGTCATATTTCACTTTCAACCTGCGGAATTGTTCCTGCTATTTATAAGCTTATGGAAGAAAATCTTCAGCTGACACTTTCGGTTTCTCTGCATGCGCCTTTTGATGAGCTGCGCTCTTCAATGATGCCTGTAAATAAGAAATATCCCATTTCTGAATTAATAAAAGCTTGTCGTGAATATACAGCAGGAACTTCGAGAAGAATATCCTTTGAATATTCGTTGGTAAAGGATGTAAATGATACCGATGAGTGTGCGTTTGCATTATCCGCATTACTTAAGGGAATGCTTTGCCATATTAATCTGATTCCGGTTAACGAAGTAACTGAAACCGGATGCAAGAAAAGTACACCTGCCCGAGTCAAGCGTTTTTCTGATATTCTTGCTTCAAAGGGCTTTGCTGTAACTGTGCGCCGTGAGCTCGGCTCGGATATCAATGCTGCCTGCGGGCAATTAAGGCGCAGTGTACAGAAGTAATTTTCACCGAAAGGAGAATTTGTAATGCGTTATTCTATGAAAACAGACAAGGGAATAGTGCGTATATCAAACCAGGATAATTGTTATATTTCCTTGTTTGATGAGAATTCCTGCTTTGGTGTTGTGTGTGACGGAATGGGCGGTCCTAATGCAGGTGATATTGCATCAGGCATCGCAATTACTGAGATTGCTGATCGTTTTGTTGAGAGCTTTAATTCCGCTACGTCAATGGATGATGCAACAGCAATACTTTCAAAGGCAATAAAAACTGCTAATCTGAAAATTCTCGGGCTTGCATCTTCTAATCCCGATTACTCCGGAATGGGGACAACGGTTGTTGCATTTGTATGTCGGGATAAAGAGCTTCTGATTGCTAATGTCGGTGATAGTAGAGCATATTTTGTTGGCAGTGAACTTGAGCAGCTTACGAAAGATCATTCTCTCGTACAGGAGCTCATTGATAAAGGAGAGCTTACAGCAGAGGATGCTGAGACTTATCCTCACAAAAACATAATAACCCGTGCGCTCGGAGTTGACAGTCATATCGATATTGATTTTTATTCATATCATTTTGATGATAAATGTCTGCTTCTTTGTTCTGACGGACTTTATAACTTTGCGAGTTCTCAGGAAATTATCAAAACGATAAATAATCAGGATGTTGAATTTGAAAATATTGCAGCTGAATTGATTTCGGTTGCTAACCATAATGGTGGCGGCGACAATATAACTGCCGTTCTTGTAAAGAGATAAGTGAGGATGTGATATTATGGAGATAGGTATAAATCAGGTAATTAACAACAGATATGTTATCAAGGAAATTATCGGTGTGGGTGGAATGTCCAGGGTTTATAAAGCTTATGACCGTGTTGATGACAGAATTGTTGCTCTTAAGGTTCTTAAGGATGAATATCTTGAAAATTATGAATATACAGCACGTTTCAAAAATGAATCCAGAGCCATTTCATTGTTGAATCATCCTAATATTGTTAAGGTATATGATGTCTGCTTTGATGAAGATCTTCACTATTTCGCTATGGAGCATGTTGAGGGTATTACACTCAAGGAATTCATTCAGAGACAAAGGGTGCTTGATTGGAAAGAAGCTCTTATTGTTACTGTACAGATTCTCAGAGCTCTCTCTCATGCACATGATAAGGGTGTAATTCACAGGGATATCAAACCCCAGAATATTCTTCTTTTACCCAATGCAAGTATAAAGGTTACAGATTTCGGTATCGCTTCATTCAAGCGTGGTGAAATAAAATCTCCCGTTGAAAGCAGTGCTATAGGTTCTGTGCATTATGTCAGTCCCGAGCAGGCTCAGGGGAATTATACCGACGAAAAATCAGATATCTATTCTGTAGGTGTAGTTCTTTATGAGATGCTTACAGGTAAAACACCCTTTGACGGTCAGAGTGATGATGCTATTGCTATGATGCATGTTCAGCGTGAGCCGGTTAAGCCTTCTGTGTTCAATCCCGAAATTCCCGTGGGGCTTGAGCAGATATGCTTGAGAGCTATGCAGAAGCTTTCCTCTAACAGATATCAGTCTGCATCAGAATTTTTACTTGACCTTGATGAATTCAGAAAGAACCCCGATATCGTATTTGATTACTGCTACTTTATTGATAAGGAGCCCACAAAGCATATTTCAACTAAGCTTCCTGTTGCCCCTGTTAATGAAGAGGAGGAGTATTATGATGAGGAGGACGAGTACGAAGAAGAGTCAAGAAACTCATTCCTTCCCGTTCTTCTTGGTGTTGCTGTTTCTTTTGTTGTTGTAATAGGAATAGTTGTTTTTGTTGTATTCGGAAGCTCTATCGGTTCTACAGGTAATCAGTTTGAAAATGTAATTAATAAGATTGATGTGTTCGGAATTTTCAGCAAGGATGAGATTGAGGTTCCTAATTTCATTAATATGAACTTCGAGGAAATACTCTCGAAATATCCTGAGCTTGCTATAGAAAATCCGCCTCAGTATGAGTATAACTCAAACTATGAAGACGGACATGTATGCAATCAGTATCCTGAGGCAGGCGATAAGGTATCAAAGGATACGGTTCTGAAACTCACTGTTGCTACAAGCGGTGAAATGGTGCTTGTGCAGGATGTTACAGGTAAGAAATCTATTGAAGCTGAGTCTATTCTTAAGGCCTCAGGCTTGGTAGTAGAGCTTATTCCTCTTATTGATGACACAAGAGAAGAGGGTGAGGTTATTTATACTGAACCCATAGGAAATAAATATACCTCATATAACGGCACTGTTTATGTGTATTATGCAACAGGTAAAAATGATATTAGCTCAACTCGTGTTCCGAATGTTGTAGGATTTGAGCTTGAGGCTGCTAAGCAGAAGATTATTGCCGCAGGTCTTACTGTCGGTGCTATAACTCAGGGTGCCAGTGCTCCTTCCCTTGAAGGCTTTGTAATCAGCCAGACTCCGGATGCTGCTATTTCCGTTAATTCCGGTGTTAATGTTAATCTTGTTGTAGGTAACGGTATTCCTGCGACAAATACTGCTGTTTTTACAATTTCTCTGCCTGATCTTGGTAGTAAAACAAAGGGTGAAATTAAGACTTATCTTAATGATGTAGCATATGACTCGATTGAGAATGTTCCCCTTAACGGTGAAAACTATCAGTTGAGCTTTACAGGTACTGAAAAAGAAAATTCTTTTAGTATTTACTGTGATGCTGTTCTTATTTATACCGGCGACATTGACTTTACAACTACACCTCCCACATTCTCAAATGTTCACGGATATCAGTTCTCTACAAAGACATCTGTACCTGATGTAGTAGGTCTTAAACAGAGTGAGGCTGAAACTGCACTGACAGAGGCAGGATTTAAAAAGATAAAGGTTGAAACCGAATCCAATGCTGAGGTAGCTGCGGGTCTTGTTATTTCTCAGTCTCCTTTATTCAGTGATACGGCAAAATATTCAACACTTACAGTTATTACGCTTGTTGTAAGTGAAGGCGATACCGAGGAAACAACCTTAGCCCCTGATGAAACTACTGAACCGGGTGAAGAAACCTCTACGAAAAAGCCCAACAAGAAGCCTCAGGAAACTACAACTAAGAAGTCACAGGAGACTACCACTAAGAAAACTCAGGAGACCACAACCAAGAAGTCTCAGGAGACTACTACTAAGAAAACTCAGGAGACCACAACCAAGAAGTCTCAGGAGACTACCACTAAGAAGCCTCAGGAAACTACAACTAAAAAGCCAGAGGAGTCTACTACGAAGAAGCCAGAGGAGTCCACCACTAAGAAGCCAGAGGAGTCCACCACTAAGAAGCCTCAGGAAACTACCACTAAAAATGTTCAGGAGACCACTACTGAGAAGGCTGCCGAAACTACAGAAAAGCTCACTGAGGTTTCCACTGAGAAGCCTGAGGCAGTCGCAACTGATAGCGCAGAGGCAACTACTGAATAAGCTGTTATGCTTTATTTGTTAAAGCTATTTCAAATGACTCGATTTTCTTCTGCTGTCGGTTGAAGGAAACTTGTTTTTTACTTTTATTCAGTACAGTTATTCAATAGTACTTATAATCTATTTAATAAATTTACATTTTTAATCTGTTTATTTCGGAGTATTTGAATGAAACAAATTAACGGAAGAATAATACAGTCAATCAGCGGCTTTTACTTTGTTGAAGCCGCTGATGCGGTTTTTGAATGTAAGGCAAAGGGGAGCTTCAGAAAGAAAAATATTACTCCTCTTGTTGGCGATAATGTTGTAATTGAGGTCGATGAAACAAAAGGCACGGTAGCAGAGATTCTGGACAGAAAAAACTTTCTTGTTCGTCCTCCTGTTGCTAATATTGACCGGCTTTTTATTGTATCATCTGTGCTTGATCCGAAACCTAACCTTTATGTTATCGATAAGCTTAGTGCATTTGCTGTTTTTCATAATATCGAACCGATTATAGTATTTTCAAAGTGTGATCTTGCTGATTATTCGGATTATGAGAAAATCTATTCCAGAAGTAAAATGAAGACTGTTTGCTGTTCGTCGGTTAACAATCAGGGAATTGATGAGATTCAGAAGCTTATTGACGGTAATGTTTGTGCATTTACGGGAAATTCCGGTGTCGGCAAGTCCAGTATATTGAATGCAATCTGTCCTGAGCTAGCTCTCGCCACAAATGAGACCAGTTCAAAGCTCGGCAGAGGTAAACATACAACAAGAATTGTCAGTCTGTATAAAATAGGCAATGGATTTGTAGCCGATACACCGGGCTTTTCTTCGATTGATTTTGAAAATACCTCTGAACGAATTTTTAAGGATGAGCTGCCTGAATGCTTTCCCGAGTTCGCTGATTTTTCAGAAAGCTGTAAGTTTTCACTCTCTTGTTCGCATACAAATGACAAAGGATGCGCAATCTTAAAGGCTGTAGATGACGGAATTATCGCAAAAGAGCGCCACGAAAGCTATGTTAAGATGTATGATGAAGTAAAAAACTTCAAAAAATGGGAGCAAATTTAACTTGACAGGCACTTAAACTGTATCTCTTGCGTATTATTTACTGTAGTAAATTTCTTTTGCTGTCAGTTTGCTTGAGGTGTAGTATGAGAAGACGAGATTGTTCTAAAGGTTTAATAGTCATTAGCTTCGGTGTAGGATTGTTTCTTGCATATTGTTTTCCGACCAAAGTTCTTATAATTGCCCTTGCTGTTCTTCTGATAGCATCAGGAGTAATTCTTCTCAGAAGCTGACAAAGGAGGCGACTGTATGCGTATTTTTGTTTTCAGCAGTCCTGCAATAGTAAGAAAAATATTCAGATTGTTCTATAAGGATTAATTTTATGAAAATCAAAAGGATAAAGCTTCAAAAGCTTAAAAATACCCGTGAGTTGGGCGGATACCCAACAAAAGACGGAAGAACCGTAAAGCATAATATGTTAATCAGAAGCGGTCATCTTGCAAAAGCAACTGATGATGATATTAATAAACTTATGACCAGGTATCATCTTAAGACTGTTATTGATTTGAGAATTGATAATGAGGTTCAGGAAAAGCCTGATAATATTCCTGATACTATAAATTATATAAGAATACCTTTGTTGGATAAGGCATATCTCGGTATTACAAGAGATGAATATTCTCTGAAATCATGGTTTTATCTTTTTAAAGATGAAACACGCCGTCCTGAGGATATTTTTTTTGATATGTATGAAATGCTTGTGTTCGGAGAACGCTCCAAAACTCTTATTCCTCAGATATTTTCGATTTTTTGCGGAGATAATGAGGCTGTGTTGTGGCATTGCAGTGCAGGTAAGGACCGTGTCGGCATTGTAACAATGCTTATTCTGCTTGCACTTGGAGTGGATGAGGATGTAATTGTTGATGACTTTCTTGCCACAAACAGATTTTCTTCCCGTGAAATCATTAAAACACGAGTTTTTGCGCCTCTTGTTATAAAAAGCAGATGGCAAAGAAAGTGTCTTGCAATTCTTATGGGAGTAAAAAGGGAGTATATGGACAGATTGTTAGCGTCCATACGCAATGAATACTCTGATATATTTGATTTCTTTGAAAGAGTGTACTCAATTGATCGAGAAACAATTTTTGCTCTCAGAGAAAAATATCTTCAGTAAAGGATGATTAATATGAAAAATTGTGATATTAACATAAGAGATCCCTTTGTGCTTGCCAGAAACGGAAAGTATTATCTTTACGGGACAAGAGGCAA
Organism: Acutalibacteraceae bacterium; assembly: GCA_045652065.1. Taxonomy (GTDB): domain Bacteria; phylum Bacillota; class Clostridia; order Oscillospirales; family Acutalibacteraceae; genus RUG806. Next base: position 3,641 of record JAZRTO010000003.1, on the reverse strand, counting down.
GGATTTCGGTATATCAACCGGCGGTTTTGATGTTTATGTAGGAACTGATCTTGAGAATTGGTCTGAACCCGTTCAGATTTTTAATTCTGCTGAATATAATATGAACAGCAGCTCAAACTGGGCACCTGAGGTACATGAATATAACGGCAAATACTATATTTTTGCCACATTTGAACAAAAAAACGGCTTAAGAGGCACCTATTCTCTTGTGTGCGATACTCCTGACGGTAAGTTTGTTCCTTGTTCAGAAAAAGCTCTGACTCCTCCTGAATGGTGGAGTCTTGACGGAACACTTTATGTTGCAGACAATGGCGAGCCGTACCTTGTATTCTGTCATGAGCATGTTCAGATTATGAACGGCACGATCTGTTATGTGAAGCTTAATGATACTCTCACTGAGGCTGTCGGCACTCCCGTTCTTTTATTTAAAGGCTCAGATGCTTATGGTGCCTGTCCTGATTCGGAGCATAGATATGTAACTGACGGGCCCTTTATGTACAGAGGGCTTAATGATAGGCTTTATATGATATGGTCCACTATCGTTAAAGGGCAGTACTATCAGTGTATTGCTGTTTCCGACAACGGAAATATTGACGGTAACTGGATTCAGCTTGAACCGATTTTTACTAAAGACGGCGGTCATGGTATGGTTTTCAAGGATTTTGACGGAAATCTTAAGCTGACACTTCATTGCCCTAACCGTTCTCTTGAAGAACGCCCTGTTTTCTTTAATTTAACAGATACGGGTGAAACATTGGTTATTGAATAAAATTTCGGCAGTCACTAAAATGGTGACTGCCGTTTTTTATTGTTATTAATAAATCAATTTTTTGAAATCTTTGGTAAGCTCATACATCTGTCTTATTTCAGCCTGACGATTAGGAGTGAATTCTGCCTTGTTTCTTGCTCGGCTGTCTATGTTGATATCAAGACCTTCAAGAGACAGGTAATACTTTGCATTAACGGGGTAGCACTGACATTCTGCAACTGAGAAAAAGCCTGCAAAATTCTGAAGCTTTTCTGCTTTTTCTGGATCAGTTAAGTAACAGTTGCAGAGGTCTGTATATATTTCGGGATGGAAGTTTGCCATAACTCCTGAAAAACCTGCACAGCCCAGCTTAAGAGATTCGAGAAGAGTAGCAGAGTTTGCATTATATATTTTAAGCTCGGAGCCCTTTACTGCGTCAAGCTTCATCTGTATCTGTCCGAGGTCGCAGCAGGTATCCTTTAAGAACTGATATTTGCCGGTTTCTGCCATTCTCTTAAGTACATAAGGAGTGAGAAGTCTTTTGTAGGGGTAGGGACATTCATAAACACCAAGACCTATTTCAGGTATATTCGATGTAACATATTCCATATTTTTAAGCAATGTGTCATCGTCTTCATCAGCCTTCGCAAAGCGGTTTGATATAAATACATATGAGTCAATACCGCAGTTAATGAATGCTTTTGCTTCATCAATCTGTGTGTCAAGGTCGTCTGCAGTGTGACCGCTTGCGACAATTGAGAGACCATCGGGCTTATGTGACATAATAAACTTCAGAAGCTCGAGTTTTTCCTCAAAAGTAAGGAAAAAGATTTCGCTTGACTGGCAGATAGCAAAAATGCCTGCTACGCCTCTTTCTTTATACCAGTGAAGAAGCTGCTCAACAGCATTGTAGTCAATCTTATTGTCTGCGGTATAAGGTGTAATCATTGTGGGATATACGCCGTTAGGAATAGATTTTATCATAGTAATTACCTCCGTTATTTCTGAGATTAAGTATAATACATTTAAGCGATTTGTCAATAAAAAGGAAGATATTGAAAAATAAATTTATAAATGATAATATTATAGTGAGGTGATTTTTATGGGTATTTTTGATGGTTTTCTTATTGCGTCAGATTTTGACGGAACTCTTACCGATTCAAAGGGTAATATACCTGTCAGAAACTTAACTGCAATAAAACATTTTATAGATGAAGGCGGCTTTTTTACAGTATCAACGGGCAGAACAAAGGAAGGCTTTCATAATTACTCGGAAGAAATAATAAATGCTCCTGTGCTTCTGGGAAACGGTGCAATGGCATTTGATTATAAAAACGACGAAATAGCTTTTACTAATGCGATAACTGTTGAAAATATGGCTGTGCTTAACAAAATGATTGACGAACATCCATATCTTGGTACAGAACTCTATACTGTTGACGGCAGGGTGTATGTCATCAATAAAAATGAAGCAAATCTCAGGCATTTTGAGTCGCTGAAGCTTGCTTCATATAGTGATACGGAATGTTTTGTTGAAGAATTCTTTCCGATTGTAAAGGTTATGGTAAGTGCAGGGGAGAGAGCCAAAGAGCTTCAGACATATTTTGACTCAATTGATATGTGCAGTATCAAATATATTCCCACAAACGGTTCATTTGTAGAAATATTATCTGCCGCATCAGGAAAAGGAAATGCTCTGCTTCAGCTGGCAGATTATCTTAAAGTTGACAGAAAACATGCATTCTGTGTCGGTGATGGCTCTAATGACACAGATATGCTTCAGGCTGCAGAAATCGGATTTTGTCCTTCAAGCGGTGAGATGCTTGCAAAGGAAGCGGCAAAAATGATTGTCTGTTCTTCAGATGAGGGCTGTGTTGCCGACGTCATTGAATATATTGAAAGCAATCTCACTTAGAAAAGGAAGTCATTGTCTTTTCTGATGATATCACAGGTTTCTCTGACTGTGAGTGCGGTGTTTTTTGCAAAAATGTATTCTTCTGAATTATAATCTTTTGTATTACACATATTTTTGAAGAATTTGATTTCGCCGCTCATAATTTCATCTCGGTTTACTTCATCCGGTACAAGACATTCTGAAGTTTCTTTGTGCTTAAAATATGTTCCCGTAAGCTGTGAAACAGACTCAATAAGAATTGTTCCGTTGTCACCGATTATTTCAGAATGTGAATATGTCTGTCCGACCTTTGAATAGTTAAGTACAACTGATTTGTCAGCATATCTGAAGATTGAAGTACCGGCAGCATCACAATTATTCTCAAGAAAAACAGTGTCTGAGATGATTTTTTTAGGCTTTCCGAACAAACCGATACAAAGATATAAGTTATAAACACCGATATCCATAAGGCATCCCGTATGCATATCGGGATTAAATATGTTAGGGTTTTTACCGTCAATATATAACGGATATTTTGATGAAAGCTGATAGAAATCAAAATGTGCCGATCGTATATTTCCGAGGTCAGCAAGTTTACTTTTGATAATCCGGAAGCCGTCTGTATGAATTGTCATTATAGCTTCGCAGTATACAAGATTTTTGCTTTCAGCAAGGGAAATGAGCTCTTCCATCTGTTCTTTGGTTGTTGTGGCAGGCTTTTCGCAGATAACATTTTTTCCGTGGTTGAGAAAAATTTTGCTTTGTTCGTAATGACATACATTGGGGCTTGCAATATATACTGCCTCAAAACAGTCGCTTGCTGCCATTTTGTTGATATCAGTGAAGTAATCAGCGCAATTATGTTTCTTTGCAAAATTGGCAGCTTTTTCTTCATTTCTTGAATAAACTGCCGTAAGAATCATACCGTCTACCGTATTTGCGGAAGATATAAATTTTTCAGTAATCCAGGATGTGCCGATTGTTGCATATTTCATAATG
>JAZRTO010000002.1:0-4442 GCA_045652065.1 Acutalibacteraceae bacterium | reverse complement strand
TCCTTGCCGATAATCTCTGCCATTTCTTCCACTGCGGAAAGAGCATAGTAAAACCAGGCGTTTTCTATTGCAGTCATATCTGCTTTACTGCCCCAGTCAGCCCAATCCCAGGAGCCTGCGCGATGAACCACAAGATTGTTTTCACCGATTTCCCAGAGCTTCAGATAGTCAAGGGAAGCATCATACACCTTTTCGATAAAAGCCTTGTCGCCTGTATATTCATAGTAAGTCAGAAAGCCTACAATTCCTGCAAGCTGCTGAACGGGAAGCTCAAAATAGTCACCCTTTATGGGTACTACAGTTTGAAGCACCTTTGTGTCATCAACGTGTGAAAGCATAGCCTCTACACCCTTCTGATACAGCAGATAGGAATTGCTGTCTAAAGAGTACATTGTCATAATCATTTCACTTGTGACATCGCCCCACCACTGTGCTCTTTCTCTGTCGGGACAATCCATAAAATTGTCACGCATTGTAACATAAAGAGTACGAAGTGATTTCTGCCAAAGTGAATTCAGGAATTCATCATCACACTTAAAGTCACCGCTGAATGAGCTGTCATATCCCGTTTCACGGTACTTAAGAGCAAGCACAGTAACACCCTTGGGGATTTTGTAAGTAATATGCTCTCCGTTAAACCAGCCTAAAGCCTCAAACTCCTGCTCGCCCTCTTTGGTTATGTATGTAGTTGAAACTGCGCCGATTAAGGTGTTTTCCGTGGTTATTCTTATATTTTTCCCTGCAGGTGCTATGATTTTAAGATAGGGCGTAAGCTGTGCATTATAGGGAATATCAACGGTGATTTTTTCACCGAAAAGCTTATTTACGGTATAGTTTTCAAAATCCTTTGAATTCTCATAATCTTTAAGGCCGTAGTCCTTAAGAAACGGAATTCCTCTCGGATAAAGCTTACCGTAAGCACCCTCACCGCCCGGGGCATATTCGGTTGCATTTTCCCATAATGAATTGTCATAGTCTTCATTTATCCAATGGGGTGTATCTTTTCTTGCATCGAAATAAATACTGTATTCGGGAAGTCTGTAATTAGGCGGATAAAGAGAGCTGTCAACGAATGCTTCGTTTCTTTTTACCTTCCAGCTTCTGTCGGAAATTATGGTAATATCCTCATTTACGGCTTCAAAAATGAAGCCGCCCTGACCGCTGCCGTTATAGGAATAGCTTGTTTCATCATCCCAATACCACACCAGAGCACAAATGGAATTTTCACCCTCTTTAAGAAAAGGCGCAATATCTATACTGTCATAATAACCGCTGTTTTCATCGGGACCACGTTTCACACTTCCCTCGAAAACTACCGTTTCTCCGTTTATGTAAAGCCAATACTTCGAGTCGGCTGAAATGTCTGCAATAAGCTCTTCGGGAACATTTTCAATACTTACATTTTTGCTGAAGCACATCCATACATTTTTCTCAGTAAGGTTATCCTTGTCCCATATCCATTTTGCCTTCCAATCGGTTTTCTCGGCAGTGGAAATCACAGAGTATTCGGGAATACAGTCAGGAATATTATAATCATTTGAAAAAGGTACCATTGATGTTTCCCCCCACGAAAACAATGAAGAAATAAAAGCCGCAGCTATTGCAAGATAAGAAATAATTGTCTGTAAAATGTTCATAGCAATCTCCCTGATATTATTTGCTGTGATAGGCTTATTGTATTAAAATGAACTCTTTCGAAATATATTAATCTTATTTTATCATACACCTGCTCATAACCCGTATTTTTTAAGATCAACCTGAAAGTCTATGACTTCGATACCGTCGGCTTGGAGGCGGTTTTTTTGTGCTTCGATTCCGCCGAAGGCATAGTTTGCACTCAACCGTCCTTTACTGTTGACCACCTTATAGCAGGGATATTTATCCCCGTCGGGATTTGAGTGCAGGACATTTCCTACAGCTCTCGCATAGCATTTATTCCCGAGCCTTTCGGCAATACGAGCGTATGTAGTCACTTTTCCCTCTGGAATCTCAAGAAGACATTTATAAACCTGATTATAAAAATTACTTTTCATATCGACCTCAAAAATTTTCTTAATATACAGATTTAAGCATCATTCCGAATACACGGTAACGGGGCCGTACAGTCCGCCTGATACAAAGTCCTTTGCAAAGTTTTTTTCCGCCTCAAAATATTGAGATAATTCCTTTACTGTCCACTTATCAAAATAATCTGTATGAACGTATCGGTTTGCAGGTGTATTTGTAACAGTAATCTTGAGAGTGTTATTTTCTTTAAGCACACCTGCGGGAATTTTCACCTTATACGGAGGCATCAGCACTGTGCCCAATGACTTACCGTTAAGCTTCACACAAGCAGAGAAATGCACATCTCCAAGATTGATTTCGCCTTCTTTTCCCGTCTTTTCTTCGGGGAGTGTGAAATTCACTTCATAAGTACAGCTTCCCGAGTAAGCACTGCCGATATAATAAGACCAGTCACCGAGCTTTACAGAAACTGATTCTTCACAATAATTTATATTTTCAAATCCGTTCTCTCCGAAGTTCAGTTCAAGCTCCCTGCAGAACTTAAATTCATCCTGAATTTCAAATTTATCTCTGAAATCCTTCTTTTTCTCTGCTTTGATTTCTTCATCTGTAAGATATATTACTGCAGTTTCACCTATTTCAAGAGAAAGGCTGAATGTTCCGTTCTGAGCTTCAATGAGCTGTATTGCTCCGCTTTCTGGATCTAAAAGATAGGCTTTATCTGACGGCAGATGAATCAGATAATTTCCTGTTTCACCTGCTTCACGGAACAAACAAAAAAGTTCCCCGTTTTCCGTTTTTCTGCGCATTGCACGTAAACCCTTCCCCTCTACATTAATTACAGGGGTAAGAGCAGAAATACTGTATGAAACCTTACCGCCAAGCTCAATAAACCTCTCAAGAGCCTTTTTGGTATCAATGGGAACAAAGGCATTTTCAGGGATAATAATATGCTTGTATTTCCCGTCGCCTAAGCGCATATATCCGTCAGCGGTACATTCTGCCAACTTAATAACATCATCGTCCACAATATCAAAATCCACCAGCATATCTTCCATAGCCTTACCGAGGGTATCAAATTCCATTGAAATACGTTCTGTATTCAAGCCACCCTGAAAATCGCAAACGGGATAATAAAGACCTGTATCACAGACTTTCTCTCCGATAGAGGCTATATAAGACAGACGCTCCATATACCGATTGATCTGAGGAAGATCGCGGTGATATATCTGACTTTCCGTAAAAACGGGAAGCTCCTGTGCAAGAAGTGCCCCTTTTCGTCCGAGAGGGAAATTAAATAAATTAAAGACATTTATTCCCCTTACAGCCTGATAGCCTACTGTATATCTCATAATATCGTAAGTAAGCCCGGGGCCTGCTACACCGAAGCTTTCACTCATTGCAAGCCTTGTGCCGTTCTGACGAGCGGCAGATGAAGCATATCTCGGGAAAAATCCGTTATATGCAATCATATCATTTTTTTCTGTTGTTTTATTTTCAGGATAAATCTGTCGCCAGATAACATCAATTCCGGGAATATCAAAGCAACGAAGGGCACGCATCAGATTAAAATTTCCTCCCCCTCTGACACAGCCCTCGGGAGCGTGATCCTTATCCAGATGTCCCGTAAAAGCCATACCGTGAGCGTTTGCCCAATTCTTACACGGAAGAAGGAAATTATCGCAGAACATACGACTGCAAAGATCATACCAACGGTGTAATATATATACGTTTTTCTCGGTTACGGCTACCCTTCCTGCAATCAACGGCAGATGCGGTAACACGGACTCTCCGTACGTATCTTCATAGAGCCTTCTGAGCTCTTCATTAAACGGTCTGTGCGGAGCTTTAGGCTCGTCCGTGAATACGGCAGTAACATTTGCTCCAAGGTCATTTTTCATTGCCGAGGCATATTTTTCGTGGGTAATTTCGATAAAATATTCCGTTGCATCTTTGTTGAGCAAATCGGGATAATCTGTATTTCCGCCAATAACTTTTTCCGCAACATATTCGGTTACCGAAGAAGCCTTTGTGAAAACATAGCCTTCCGATATCATTTCCTTATCCTGCAAAAAAGAAGCAACAGCATCAGGTCTTGTTTTTTTATATGTATCCCCTTCGTAAAAACAGTGCTCATAAGCATTAAGCACCTGTCGGGCATATTCGGGATGATCCTTCAGAACCCTTCCGCAGGCACTGCCCGAGGGCCAACCGCCTTCATCATAAATCCAGCAGCTCATACCGAGCTCTTTACCCTTATTAACGGCATATGCGCAAAGCTCAAAATATTCGTCTGAGAGATAGTCGGGTGTAAGATTTGTCGGCATACTGTCAGGACGGAAATTCTGAGGCTCGGGAAGAATATAAAATGCCCGGATACCAAGTCTTTGCATCTCAGAAAGCCCGTCATCTATAATTTCACGGGTACAGATATC
>JAZRTO010000001.1:0-4821 GCA_045652065.1 Acutalibacteraceae bacterium | reverse complement strand
GAATTTATACTTTGTTCCGCTCTTGAGACCTGTAATCTTAAGAGTTGTACCCGTTACATCCTTGTACTTTTCGTATGTCTTTGTCTTTGAATTGTACTTATAAATTCTGTAGCCTTCAGCACCCGTTACCTTGTTCCACTTGAGTGTTATTGTAGTAATGGTCTGTGACGCAGTAATCTTGGTAGTCACACGGGGAGCAATGGTATAAGTCAACTTCTTTGTGCCGCTGTACTTGCCCTTGAATGTAACGGTCACTGTGTACTTTCCGGGAGCCTTTCTGCCGCTTTCGTACTTTACGGTATAGTCAGTGTTCTTTTTAAGGGTATTGCCCTTACTGTCCTTAACGGTCACAGAAGGAGTCTGTACCTTGCCGTTGTAGGTGTACTCTGTCTTTGAAAGCTTTATAGTCTTGGGAGAATAAATTGTTGAAAGCTTTTCTTTGACCTTTCCGCAATCAACACACTTTTTCTCCACCTTACCGTTTTTGGTGAGAGTTGCCTTTGTGGTTACGGTTTTATATGTATGTGCAGAGGAATCCTTTGCAATTTTCTTATGTCCCGAAATGTACTCATAACAGTTATTGCAATATACACCTGCGGTATAACCTACCTTTGAGCAGGTCGGCTTTACGGCGGAAACAGATTTTTTGTTATTGTGTTCACAGACAAGATGAATATTTGCATTAAGCAAGCTGTCGTTACAGTAGTCAACAACAATATCCTCAAGATTATTTTCTGAAACGAAATAATATACATCAGTAAGGCTTTCACACGCGTTAAATGCACTACCTTCTATTCTTTCAATATTTTTCGGCAAATTAATACTGCTGATGCTCTTACAACCGTCAAATGCATTAAGCTCAATCAAAGTAACCGTTGACGGAATTTTAACCGTCTTCAGATTGCTGCAGCCATAAAAAGCTGATTGACCTATAGCGGTAATACCCTCTTCAATAACCACAGACTTAAGTCCCTTATATCCGTGGAAGGCATATGCCGGTACCTTGCCTATTTCTGAAGGATATGTAACCTTTGTCACCTTGCTGCCGTTGACATATAAATCTGCTCCGAGACGAAGTGGATTTGCTGTTTCATGCAGGAAATCAATATATAGCCAGCTCTCAATATCTTTTATATTAATCTTTTCCGGCTTTGCGTTTTCAGCAAGAAAGCTTTCACCTATGCTTTCAAGACTCTTCGGAAGAGTAACCTCTGTAATTCCGTTAAGATTGTAAAAAGCAAATGCACTTATCCTCTTTACACCCTCAGGAATTTCAAGCTTAGTCAGTTTTTCACCGTTAACATATAAATTGCCACCCTTACACAAGGGATTGGAATACCAGCCTGAGAACAGCACTGAGGACCAATGAGCAATATCCGTAATTTCAAGCTTTTTTATTTTGGAGCAGGCAACAAATGCATTCCAACCAACCCGTGTAAGACCTTTACCTTCGAATTTGACCACATTCACAGAGAATCCTTTTCCACTCTGACCACCGCAAAAATATTCGGGAATAACCTTTACTGTTTCTCCGAATGTAATATTTACACCCTTGCTCTTATTACCCGAGTCTGTAAAGATTTCATAACTGTAATCAAAATCATTAACAGCCTGAGCATTCCAATAAATATCGGTTAAAGCAGTACAATAAGAAAAGGCATCTTCTCCTACACTCTTCACCTTTTCGGGAACAGTAATGCTTTTAAAGGAGGAGCAGTTTCTGAAAGCATTTGCGCCTAATGAAGTAACACTATCAGGAATTTTAATCTCTTTAAGAGCCGAACAACCGGAAAAAGCCGAATTATTTATTGTTACAATACTGTCGGGAAGCTCAATCTTCTGAAGCGCTTTGCAATCTGCAAATGCACCTGCCGGAATACTTGTAAGCCCTTTCTCAACTGTCACGAACTTCAGTCCCCAGCACGAATAAAAAGCATAGTCTTCAATAACCTTGACCGTTGACGGAATTGTTACTGTTTCTATACTGTCACAGCCCATAAAGTTACAGCTCTTTATTCTGGTAACACTTTCAGGAATTACAAGATCGGTCACCATTTCTCCGTTAACATAAAGAGCAGCGTTAAAATACAAAGGGTTTGAAACAAAATCTACAATATCAATAGAGCACCACTTGGCAAGACTTGAAATATTAACCCTTTCAAGCATTGTACAGTCGGCAAAAGCAAATTCCTCAAATTTTATCACAGAATCGGGAATAGTTATACTTTTAATCTCGCATCTGTCAAATGCCCACTTTCCTATGGTAGTAACAGGCTTTCCTCCGATTGCCGAGGGAATTTCCGCATTGTAGGAAGTACCGGTGTATCCGGTGATGGTTACCTTTCCGTCTGTAACGGTGTAGGTAAAATCACCGTACGACTTTTCCTCTGCAGCAAAGGACTGCACAGAGGCAATACATAGTGCCATGGCAATTACAGCCACTGTCATCAGAACATTTCTTAACCTTTTCATTTCATTTTCCTCCTAAAAAACATATAGTTTACTTTATTATCCTCGCATTTTTTCGACAAAACAATAAAAAACGGATAAATGCAGAAATATAAAGAATAACTGAAGAAAATGTACTCTTACTCAAAAAACAATCTCTTCTTCAGCAATACTAAATTACAGTACAGTATAATTATAATATTTTTGAACGAAAAAATCAAATACTAAATAAAAATCAGAATTAAATTTATATATTGACAGATATTTTTTCGGGTGGTATAATATTGAAGTTAAAAACTGTGACGGAATTACGGTTATTGTGAAACTTCAAGAGAGGCAGCGGTCGGTGCAAGCTGTCAGGGAAGCAGTAATCGGTCTCACTCCCGAGTTTATTCTCTCAACGCCGACAGGCTTATAGGAGAATACGGTTCTCACCGTTATATGAGCTAAAGCGGTCAGAAATTTCTGACAAGCAGGGTGGTACCGCGGATATAATTCGTCCCTGAGGAAGTAAAAAATTCCTCAAGGGCGTTATTTTTTATACCCACGGGAGGGGCAACCCCTCCCCTACAATACAGTATTTTTTATTTTTAATATTCAGGGAGGATATTATGAATTACGATTTTAAGAATACCGAGCTTAAGTGGCAGCAGAAGTGGGAAGACGCAGGCGTTTTCCACGCAGTTGACGGCTCAGAAAAGAAAAAATTCTACGCTCTTGTAGAATTCCCCTACCCCAGCGGAGCAGGTATGCATGTTGGTCACATCAAGGCTTATACAGGTCTTGAAGTAGTGTCGAGAAAGCGCAGAATGGAAGGCTATAATGTACTCTTCCCCATCGGCTTTGACGCTTACGGACTTCCCACAGAAAACTATGCTATCAAGACTGGTATTCATCCCAGAAAGGTTACTGATATGAATATCGAAAAGTTCTCTTCACAGTTAAAGAGAGTCGGCTTCTCATTTGACTGGAACAGAGTTGTTGACACAACTGAAGAGGGCTACTACAAGTGGACACAGTGGATATTCCTTAAGATGTTCGAAAACGGTCTTGCTTTCAGAGATAAGACTCTTGTTAACTATTGTCCCTCCTGTAAGGTTGTTCTTTCAAACGAGGACTCCCAGGGCGGCAAGTGCGATATCTGCCACAGCGATATTGTGCAGAAATCCAAGGACGTATGGTATCTTCGCATAACCAAGTATGCAGACAAGCTCCTTCAGGGACTTGATACTGTTGACTATCTTCCCAATGTACGTCTTCAGCAGGAAAACTGGATCGGAAAGTCAACAGGTGCCTTCGTTAATTTCTCCGTAAAGGACACGGACGAGACTCTTCGCATTTACACAACCCGTCCCGATACACTTTTCGGTGTTACCTTTATGGTAATGGCTCCCGAGCATCCTATGCTTGACAAGTACAGGGAAAAGATTACTAACTTCGCAGATGTTGAAGCCTACAGAACGGAGTGCGCAAAGAAGACAGAGTTTGAAAGAACTCAGCTTGTTAAGGAAAAGACCGGTGTAAAGCTTTCAGGCTTCTCCGCTATCAATCCCGTAAACGGCAAGGAAATTCCCATTTTCATTTCCGACTACGTTATGATGGGCTACGGAACTGGTGCTATTATGGCTGTTCCCGCACACGACCAGCGTGACTGGGAATTTGCAACAAAGTTCGGTGTTGATATCGTTGAAGTTATAAAGGGCGGTGACATCACCAAGGAAGCATATGCCGGCGACGGTGAAATGGTAAATTCCGACTTCCTCAACGGCTTTACAGATAAGAAATCATCAATTGAAAAGATGCTTGAGGTACTCGCAGAAAAGGGCATCGGTGAAGCAGGTGTTCAGTTCAAGATGAAGGACTGGGCATTCAACCGTCAGAGATACTGGGGCGAGCCTATTCCGATTGTTCACTGTGAAAAGTGCGGTATGGTGGCTGTTCCCTATGAAGAGCTTCCCTTACGTCTTCCCACAGTTGAAAACTTCGAGCCCGGCACAGACGGCGAAAGCCCCCTTGCAAAGATTGAGGAATATGTAAACTGCACCTGTCCCAAGTGCGGCGGCAATGCAAAGAGAGAAACAGATACAATGCCACAGTGGGCAGGCTCATCATGGTATTTCTTAAGATATATCGACCCCAAGAACGAAAGCTGCTTTGCAGACAGAGACAAGCTTAATTACTGGGGACAGGTTGACTGGTACAACGGCGGTATGGAGCACGTTACCCGTCATATGATTTATTCCCGTTTCTGGCACAAGTTCCTTTATGACCTCGGTGAAGTTCCCTTCGACGAGCCTTATGCTAAGAGAACCGCTCAGGGACTTATCCTCGGCCCCGACGGCGACAAGATGTCAAAATCAAAGGGCAACGTTG